>JAJZFO010000006.1 GCA_021805305.1 Actinomycetes bacterium
GACGTCGTCACGAAGGGGGAGTGCGTGTGTCATGACAAACAACGTAACAGCGTGCCCGGGGCGGGACTCGAACCCGCACGCCCTCTCGAGCAAAGGATTTTGAGTCCTCCGCGTCTGCCATTCCGCCACCCGGGCCGCGACTGAAACGCTAGCAGTCTACGTATGGTGGGAGACATGAGAGTACGACTGTGGCGCCACGAGATGAGTCTGGGCGTACCCGTGAGGGCCTCGGGCCAACTCCACGCGACGCGCGCACACCTGTTCTTGGAAGTCGAGATCGACGGCGTCGTCGGACTGGGCGAGATCTCGCCGCAACCCTACGGCCTCAACGGTGATCCCGGTCTCGACGACGTCCTCGTCGAGCTCGAACACTTCACGTTGCGCCAGTTCATCGACGTGGCCACGCGCGAGGGTGAGGCGCCGCACTGGGCCCGCGTGACCCACTTCGCCGGTTCGCGCCGCGCGAGTTACGCCGCCAGCGCCTTGCTCGAGATGGCCCTGCTCGACGCCCACCTGCGCGCCACCCGCACGACGATCGACCAGCAATGGCCCGCGAGGTTCGACACACCGCTTCAATCCACCGTCTCGCTGCTCGACGATGGACCGATCTCGCCCGCGCGCGACGCCGTGCAACTGCGCGCCAAGGTCTCTTCGACGCCACTTCCCACGAGTCGCTGGCGCGACCTCGCCGCGTGGGACCTACCGGTGCTACTCGATTTCAACTGTGGCGCCCACGACGTCGACGAGGTGGTCTCGCTCACCGACACCGCGCGCTCGCACGTCGAGGTGGTCGCCGTCGAACAGCCCTTCGCCCCGGGCAACGTGGTCGAGCACGCCCGTCTCGCCGCGGCGCTGGGGGTACGCGTCAGTCTCGACGAAGGCGTGCGCCACCGTCGTGACCTCGACCAGATCGTGCGTTACCGCGCCGCCCAGATGATCTGCGTCAAGCCGGCGCGGGTGGGCGGCTTCGCCCAAGCCCGCACGATGATCGAACGGGCCCAGCGCTTCGACCTCGACGTCTACCTGGGTGGTTTCTTCGAGTCGCCACTGGCGCGACGCGCCAATCGAGCCCTGGCTCGCCACTACCTCAAGAACCCCAGTGACGTCGGCGAGGTCGACCTCGACACCACCGGACTGTTCGTGACTGACCCCTGGGGCTGTGGATATCTCCCCGGCGAGGTGCTCGAGTTCAAGGAAACACTGTTGAACCGACTCTGGTGAGTGGTTTTACACTCATGGACGTGGGATCACGTTCACAGAAGCGACACTTGGAGGACATCCAACGACGATTGATGAACGCGCGCGAGAGTCTGAAAGTCCTCGAGGAGCAGGTCGCGGTGTGGAACGAGGCGCTCGACGAGGCCCGCATTCGCTCACTGGTTTCAGAGACGCCTCTGCTTACGGCAGAATATAACGAGTTGTCAAAACACGTAGTGGCCGCCAACGCCGAGATGATCCGACGTTCGAACGAAGTGCAGAGCCTCACGGCCGAGCGTGACGAACTGCTACGCGACTGGGTTCCGAAGGATGAAAATGGATAAACGCGTTGTTATCGCCGACGATGAGTCGATCATTCGACTCGACCTCAAGGAGATCCTCGAAGGTGACGGCTACTTGGTGGTGGGCGAGGCGGCGACGGGCGATGACGCCCTCGAGCTCATCCGCACCCTCGAACCCGACCTCGCCCTGCTCGACGTGAAGATGCCCGGACTCGACGGCATCGAGGTGGCGCGAGCCCTCAAGGGCGGGCCGACCCAGATCGTCCTGCTCACCGCGTTCTCCCAGCGCGCGCTCATCGAGAGCGCTCGCGAAGCCGGTGTCGTGGCGTATTTGGTCAAACCCTTTCGCTCCAGTGAGATCCTGCCGAAGTTGGCCGCGATCGTCAGTCCCGCGTCGGTACCGGCGGTGGTGGCCGACGTGGTGAGCGTCGACGACAAGATCGAGACCCGCGAGATCGTCCAGCAGGCCAAGGAGGCGCTGATGCGCGAACGAGGACTCGACGAGCCGACCGCCTTCGAGATCATCCAGCAGTCGGCGATGCGCGGGCGCACCCGCATGCGCGACATCGCCCAACAGATCTTGAAGGGCGAATTCGTTGGTTGATCAGACCGACCAGCGTCCCCTGGTGCTGCTGGACGGCATGTCGCTGGCCTTTCGCGCCTTCTTCGCCCTCTCGACCGACATCGCCACCTCCGAGGGGCTGGTGACCAACGCGCTGCACGGATTCGCCTCGATGCTGCATTCGCTCGTGCGCTCCCAGGAGCCTCGCGCCCTGGCGGTGGCCTTCGACCTGCCGGGGGGCACCTTTCGTGACGCGATGACCGAGGAGTACAAGGGCGGGCGCGCCGCCACACCACCCGAGATCGAGCACCAGTTCGACTTGATCCGGACCCTCTGTGACGCGCTGCACATTCCGGTCCTGGGTGTTCCCCAGTTCGAGGCGGACGACGTCCTGGCGACGTTGGCCACGTGGGGTCGCGACGCGGCGATCCCGGTGGTGGTGGTGACCGGCGATCGCGACTGCTTCCAACTCGTGGAAGACCCCTACGTGCGCGTGCTCTACAACCGCCGCGGCGTCTCGGACTATTCCCTCTACGACGAGTCCGGCATCATCGAGCGCTGCGGCATCGAACCGGCTCGTTACCCTCTGCTGGCCGCCCTGCGCGGCGACACCTCGGACAACCTGCCCGGCGTGCCCGGCGTGGGGGAGAAGACCGCGGCGAAGCTGTTCGCCACCTACCGCGACTTCGACGACCTCTACGCGCACCTCGACGCGCTCACGCCCAAGCTGCGCGAGAACCTGAGCGCCTACGAAGACCGGGCGCGACGCAACGAGAAGGTGATGCGTCTGGTGCGAGACGTACCGCTTGATTTCACTCTCGAGAGCCTCACGTTGGGCGGCTGGAACCGCGCGGCGGTCGCGGCGTTCTTCGAGCGCTTCGAGATGAACTCCATGCGCAGTCGCTTCGAGAAGTTGATGAACGAAGGACTCCTGGGCGAACCGGGGTTCTCCGAGGACGCACCCCTCGCGGCACCGACCACGGCGCCACCCGCCGCCCCGGTTGCGCGGGGCACCACCCTCGGTGAGGTCGTCGCGGCGTCGACCGCCTTGACCGTGCTCTCGCGAGGCGGGCGAGTGGCGGCCCTCGACGAGAAGTCCCACGTGGTGGCCGTGGGTGACCTCGACGAGTTCCTGGCCGCGGTGGGGACCCGGCCACTCGCGGGCCACGACATCAAGGGCATCTACCGCGCGGCGTTCGAGCGCGACATCACGTTGGCCGAACCCGCGGACGATACCGCCATCATGGCCTTCCTGGTCGACGCCACGAGTGGACGATACGACCTGATCGACGTGGCCCAGCGTTTCCTTGG
>JAJZFO010000334.1 GCA_021805305.1 Actinomycetes bacterium
ACGCGCGTGAGGGCCCAACGCCGCGTGGGCCTTCGCGGTCGTGACGAAGCGGCGAACCTGATCAAGGTCGCCGGCGCGCCAGCGGCCCCGACGACGCCACAGGACTAGGCGGGGTCCGTCGCGGGGTCCGTCGCCGGGCCTGGCGTCGGGGGTGAATCCGTGTCCGTGTCGGTATCGGTATCGGTATCGGTGTCGGTGGGTGCGTTCGCGGGCGCGCGGGCGACCTGACTGGCGCGAACGTAGACCTGCTGGATCTCGGCGAGGGCACTGCGATAGAGGGTGACGTTGGGGCCGAGGCGTTCGCCGCCGGCGTCGAGCACGGCCGACATGGCGTCGATCACCAACTGGGCGCCCACGAGGTCCGCGGGGGAGGTCGCCAGGTGCACCGCAGCCCACTGGGCGAGCACGAAGAAATGGTTGGCCAGCAGGTCGGGCGCCGGAGTCTCGCGCAAGAAGGCGATCTCGGCGTCGGCGTCGAAGTCGTGGGTCTCATCGTTCATCCCACCAAGGTAGTGGTTGGACTCGATTCCTAACGTCGCCCGCGGGGTCGCCGACCTGGTGCCTACCGCGAGCAGCGCCGAATCCTCGCTGGTGGGAGTACTCGTCGCGGTCCTGCCCGCGGGTCTGGTAGCCTGTCGGGGCAGTTCACAGCAAGTGAGGTTGGTCGCCAACTTCCACCTGAGCACGTAGGTGCCTCGGGTCAACGGGTTCCTTACGCCTCGCTTGCCGTGGCGACGCCAGACCGGCGTCGCGAAGAGCAAGGAGTCGGATATCGCAACAGTGCCTGGAGACCACCGCGTCAACGAACGCATCCGTGTCGAGTCAGTGCGCCTCATCGATAATGAGGGCAACCAACGTGGTGTGACCACGACACGGGAGGCGTTGGCGCTGGCCCGCAGCCTCGATCTGGACCTAGTGGAGATTGCGCCCACGGCGCAGCCGCCGGTCTGTCGCATCATGGACTACGGAAAGTTCAAGTTCGACGAAGCCCAGAAGGCCAAGGAGTCGCGTCGCAAGACCCAAAACGTGGGCGTCAAGGAGATGAAGTACCGTCCCAAGATCGGGCCGGGCGACTTCGACACCAAGACGCGCCTCGTGGAGAAGTTCTTGAGCGAGGGTCACAAGGTGAAGGTCACCATCATGTTCCGAGGGCGCGAGTCCGCGCACCCCGAGCTGGGCAAGAAGATCCTGGATCGTATCGTCGAGCGACTCGTCGACATCGCCAAGGTCGAATCGGCCGCCAAGCTCGACGGTCGCAACATGATCATGGTCCTCGGGCCCGATAAGAAGGCCAAGGCCAAGGCCGACGCAGTGAAGGTCGACGAGGAGTCGACCGCAGTAGCCGCCGTAACACCGGTGCTCGAAACGAGCGCCCCGAACCACGAAGTCCCAGAGGAGAGTTGAAATGCCCAAGATGAAGACCGATAGCGGCGCGAAGAAGCGCATCAAGATCACCGGGTCGGGGAAGTTGCGTCGCCGCCAGGCCTTCCGCGGTCACCTCATGGAGACCAAGTCGTCCACGCGCACCCGTCGCCTGGGTCGCGAGACGGACATCGCCCCCGGCATCGAGAAGAACATCAAGAAATTGATGGGTCTCTAGGAACTTTAGGAAAGAGGAACTCACATGGCACGTGTCAAGAGGGCGGTCAACGCCAAGAAGCATCACAAGGCGGTACTCGAAGAGGCCAAGGGGTACTACGGTGACCGCAGCCGTACGTTCCGCGCGGCCAACCAGGCCGTGCAGCACGCCGGCGTGTACGCCTTCCGCGACCGCCGCGCACGCAAGGGCGACATGCGCCGGCTGTGGATCCAACGGATCAACGCCGCCACGCGTCTGCAGGGTGTCAGCTACAGCCGCTTCATCGCCGGGCTCAACGCCGCGGGCATCGAAGTGGATCGTCGCATGCTGGCCGACCTGGCCGTCAACGATGCGGCCGCCTTCGCCGCACTGGTGACCCAGGCCAGCGCGGCGCTCGCGAAGTAGGTCGTTCTGATCGAGGAGTTGGGGTCGACTCACCCGAGTGTGCGTCGACTCCGGCGACTGATCGCCCAGCGTCGCGAACGTTGGGAGGAGGGCGTCTGCGTCATCGAGGGGCCTGACCTCATCGAGGCGGCCCTCGACAGCGCGGTCGAGTTCGAGACCCTCTTCGTCGACGCCGCCGCCGGCGCCGGGCACGGCGCCTCGTCGGCCCTGGTCGCGCGCGCTCAGCGCGAGCACGTTCGCGTCGCCGCCTTGGCGCCGGGGGTGTTGCAGCGGGTGGCCAACGCCACGACGCCCCAGCCGGTGCTCGCCACGGTGCGATTCACCGTGCGCGAACTCACGGATCTCACGACGCCGGGACTGGTCCTGGTGTTGGACAACCTGCGCGACCCGGGCAACGCCGGGACCATCATCCGATCGGCCGACGCCGCGGGGGCGGTGGGGATCGTGTTGAGCGGCGAGAGTGTCGACCCCTTCAACCCCAAGGCGCTGCGCGCCTCGGCGGGTTCGGTGTTCCACCTGCCCCTCGTGACGGCGTCGCTCGCGACGACCCTGGGGTACTTCGCCTCGCGCGGGGTGCGCACTTTCGCCACGGTGGTGCGCGGGGGCACGTCCTATCGCGCGGCGGACCTGTCCGGGGCGTGCGTGGTGGTGATCGGCAACGAGGCGACCGGACTCGAGGGGGACGCCGTGGCGCGCTGTGACGAGACCTTGAGCATCCCCATGGCCGGTCGCGCGGAGTCCCTCAACGCCGGGGTGGCCGCGTCGTTGATCGCCTTCGAGGCCCTCGCCCAACGAAGCGACACCACTTCCGCCTGAGAACCTCGTAGCCTTGAGATATGACGACGTCGCCCCTCGCTGAGCTGACGGCCCACGCCACTTCTCTCCTCTCGCGCATCGCCGAGGCCGCGACGCTGGGCGAACTCATTGAGCAAGAGCCCTTCATCGTGGGCAAGCGCTCGATCCTCTCGACGCTGCAGAAGTCGCTGGGCGCCCTCGCGCCCGAGGAGCGCAAGGCCGCCGGCGCCCAACTCCAAGAGGTGCGCCGGCGCGTCGAGGACGCCTTCGAGGCACGCCGCGGCGCGCTGGAGCAGCTCGATCGCGCCCAGGCGCTCGAGGCTGACCGGCTGGACCTGGGCGACGTCGTGGTGTCCCAGGTCAAGGTCCCCGTCAGCGCCGGGCACCCCGGCATCGTCGCGGCGACCCAACGACAGCTCGAGGACGTCTTCGTGGCGATGGGCTTCGTCGTCGCCGACGGGCCCGAGGTCGAGAGCGATTGGTACAACTTCGAGGCGCTCAATATCCCCCCGGCGCACCCGGCGCGCGGGATGTGGGACACCTTTTACGTGGACCTCGGTGAACCCGAGACCGTGGTGTTGCGCACCCACAC
>JAJZFO010000267.1 GCA_021805305.1 Actinomycetes bacterium
GAGGCCGCGAGGGGTGTCGGCGGCGATCCCAAGGTTGACGTAGCGGCGCACGACCACCTCGTTGCGTGACTCGTCGAAGCTGGAGTTGATCCCGGGGTAGTGGCGCGCCGCGTCACACACCGCCAGGGCCACCACCGTCAGCGCCGACAACCGGACCTCGGAGAACCGCGGGTGGCCCTTGAGTCCGCGGAGCAGTTCCACCGTCTTGGTCGCGTCCACTCGGGTCCACACCGAAGCCTGAGGCTGGCGCGTCGTGCTCTCGAGCATCGCCTCGGCCATCGACTTGAGCACACCCTTGACCGCTAGGCGCTCCTCGCGGGCGCCCTCGCTCCACGAGGCGATCTCGCGGCCGACGAAGCGACTGCGCGCCGCCATCGGAGCGGGGGTCCGCGACGACGCGAGACCGGAACCGCCGGCACGTTCGACGTCCTCGCGAGTGATGATCCCGTCACGACCGGTGCCGCGCACCGTCGTGAGCTCGACTCCCAGGTGCTTGGCCAGCAGTCGCACGGGTGGCGTGGTTCGCGCGAGCGGCGCCGCCGCGGGGCCCGCGGCGGCCGGCGTGGGTGCCGACGCACCGCGGCGCCGGCGCCGCGGCGCCACGGACTCCTCGTGGGCGACGCCGTAGCCGATCAGCACCGGCTCACGACGCTGTTCGTCGGGCACGTCATGGACCACCTGTTTCTCGTTCGCGTGCGGTGGCGTCTCTGCGTCCACGTCGAAGGACACCAGGGGAGCGTTCACCTCCACCGTCTCGCCGACGGCGGCGTGCAGGGTGGCGACGACCCCGGCGAAGGGACTCGGAAGTTCGACGACGGCCTTGGCGGTCTCGACGTCCACCAGCGGTTGATTCAGCGTCACCTGGTCGCCCACGACGACCTTCCACGCGACGATCTCCGCTTCGATCAGGCCCTCACCGACGTCGGGCAGTAGGAAGACTTCCACGCTCAGCCCTCGAAGTCCATCACTCGGTCCACCGCGTCGAGGATACGCTCCACCGACGGCCGGTACTCCTCCTCGATGCGCGCGGGCGGGTAGGGCACGTGGTAGCCGGCGACGCGCACACCGGGAGCGCGCATCGAGTAGAAGCAGCGCTCGGTGAGCTCAGCGACGATCTCCGAGCCGATCGACGCGGTGCGCGGGGCCTCCTGCACCGCGATGAGGCGACCGGTCTTGTTCACCGAGGCACTGAGCGTCGCGAAGTCGATGGGCGCGACGCCGCGCAGGTCGATCACCTCCAGCGAGGTCCCCTCGGCGGCGGCGGTCTCGGCGGCGCGCAACATCGTCTTGACGCTCGAGCCGTAACCCACCACGGTCACGTCGGTGCCCTCGCGGCGCACGACCGCGTCGTAGAGACCTCGTGGCGGATTGTCGAGGTCCACCTCCCCCTTCTCCCAGTACCGACTCTTGGGTTCGCAGAAGATGATGGGGTCGTCGCTTCGGATCGCCTGTTGGATCATCCAGTAGGCGTCATTGGGTGTCGAGCACGACACCACGCGCAGACCCGGGGTGTGGGCGAAGTACGCCTCGGGGCTCTCCGAGTGGTGTTCAATGGCTCCGATGCCACCCTGGAACGGCAGGCGGATCACCAGACCCATCGTGTAGACGCCGTCGGAGCGCTTGTGCAGCTTGGCCACCTGACTGACGATCTGGTCGAACGCGGGGAAGACGAACCCGTCGAACTGCATCTCGCACACCGCGCGGTAACCGCGGATGGCCAGGCCGACCGCGGTCCCCACGATGGCCGACTCGGCCAGGGGCGTGTCGATGACCCGGTCCTGACCGAAGTCCTTCTGCAAGCCGTCGGTGATGCGAAAGACCCCACCGAGCTTCCCGATGTCCTCACCCATCAGAAGGACCTTCGGGTCCAACTCCATCGCGCGACGCAGACCCTCGTTCAGGGCCCTGGCCATGGTCATGGTGGTGATCATCGGTGCCCCCCGGCGGCCATCAACTCGGCCATCTCGTGGCGCCCCTCCTCGATGAGCGGGTGGGTCTCGGCGTAGGCGTTCTCGAACATCGACAACGGGTCCGGCCGGCCCATGGCCAACACGTCGTCGCGCAACTTCAGGGCGAAGGCCTCCGCCTCCTGCGCGATCGCCTCGAAGGCCGCCGGACGGGTCTGGTATTCGCGCACCAGCAGCGCCTTGATGCGCTCGATGGGGTCGCGGTGCTTCCAGACCTCGACCTCGGCGTCCACCCGGTAGCGGGTGGGGTCGTCGGAGGTGGTGTGCGCGCCCATCCGATAGGTGTAGGCCTCGATCATCGTCGGCCCGCCGCCCGCGCGCGCGTTCTCCAGCGCCGCCTTGGTGACCTCGTAGCACGCCAGGAGGTCGTTGCCGTCCACGCGCACGCCGGGGAACCCAAAGCCCCGGGCGCGCCGGAAGAGCGGCACCTTGGACTGGGTCGAGGAGGGCGTGGAGATGCCGAACTGGTTGTTCTGACAGAAGAAGACCACGGGCGTGTTGAAGGAAGAGGCCCACACGAAGGCCTCGAGGACGTCACCCTGACTCGAGGCCCCGTCACCGAAGAACGTCAGCACCGCCTCGTCCGCGCCGTCGCGCTGGACGCCCATGGCGTAGCCCACGGCGTTGAGCACCTGGTTGCCCAGCACGATCGTGGGCACGTGGTGGCGGTACTTCTGGGGGTCCCACCCTCCGGTGCTCACCGCGCGGAACAAGCGCAGCACGTTCTCCGGGGGCACGCCGCGACACCACGCGATCCCGTGCTCACGATAGGTCGGGAAGGTGAAGTCCATGGGCTGCAGCGCGCGTCCCGCGCCGATCTGCGCCCCCTCCTGGCCCTGGATCGGTGCCCACAGGGCGAGTTGCCCCTGACGCTGCAACGACGTCGACTCGTTGCAGAGTCGTCGTACGATCACCATGTCGCGATACATCGAGAGAATCTGCTCGCCGTTCAAAGTGCTGGTGTATTCGGGATGGCTGACGCGCTCACCCTCCGGCGTCAGCAACTGGACTAGTTCCTCGTCGATCATCAACGCTCCTTCGAGTCCCGCTCCCAAACCACCCTAGTCCCCTAGAGTGAGGGGGTGCCTCGGCTCCTCGTCGACTGGAGTCCGTTTCGCCAGAACCGCAATTTCCGTCTCCTCGTTCTCGGACAACTGTTCTCCCTGCTCGGCTCCAACGTCACCATGGTGGCCGTGCCCTACCAGGTCTACCGCCAGACGCACTCGAGCCTCTGGGTGGGTCTGGCGAGTCTCGTCCAACTGCCCCTCCTCATCGCCGGCTCCCTGTGGGGTGGCGCCTACGGTGATCGCTTCGATCGACGGCGACTCCTGATCATCGGCTCGCTCCTGGCGGCCCTGACGAGCGCCGCGCTCGCGCTCAACGCCGCGGTG
>JAJZFO010000135.1 GCA_021805305.1 Actinomycetes bacterium
GACAGGTGTCCTCGGCCGCCATCGGTACCGATGCATTCCAAGAGTGCGACATCACCGGCATCACCATGGGCATCACCAAGCACAACTTCCTCGTCAAGAGCGCCCACGAGATCCCCCGGGCCGTGGCGGCCGCCTTTCACATCGCCACGACCGGACGCCCCGGACCGGTCCTGGTGGACGTGCCCAAGGACATCGCGCAGTCGATGATGGAATGGTGGTATCCCGCGTCGATCGAGGAGCTGGACCTCCCGGGTTACCACCCGGTCGTCGACCTCGATGCCGACCGGGTGGCTCAAGCCGTCGAGCTCATCCGCGTCGCCGAGCGTCCCGTGCTCTACGTGGGTGGTGGCACGCTCAAGTCACACGCCTCGGCGCAGCTGTTGGCTTTCGCCGAGCGCACCGGCATGCCGGTGGTCACGACCCTCATGGCCCGTGGGGCCTTTCCCGACTCGCACCCTCAGCACTTGGGTATGCCGGGCATGCACGGTATGTACGCCGCGGTCACCGCGATCCAGAAGTCCGACCTGTTGATCTCGTTGGGGGCACGATTCGATGACCGCGTCACCGGCAAGATCCCCGCCTTCGCCCCCCACGCCAAGGTGATCCACGTCGACATCGACAAGGCGGAGTTCAACAAGGTGCGACGCGCCGACGTCGCGATCCGCTCCAACGTGGCCGCCGTGCTCGAGGCCTTCGACGCGCACCAGGCCAGTCCCCAGAACCTCGAGGTGTGGTGGAAGGAGATCAACGCCTGGCGAGAGAGTTACCCGCTGGTCTACGACGAGCCCGCGGCCGAGGGCCTGCTTCGCCCCCAACACGTCATCGAGTCGATCGCCCGGGCCGCGGCTCCGGGGACCATCGTCACCTCCGGCGTCGGTCAACACCAGATGTGGGCCTCGCAGTTCTGGAAGTTCGAAGAACCCGGGACCTGGATCAATTCCGGTGGCGCGGGCACCATGGGGTTCGGCGTGCCCGCGGCCATCGGCGCCAAGGCGGGTCGCCCCGACCGGGTGGTCTGGTGCATCGATGGCGACGGCTGCTTCCAGATGACGGCCCAGGAACTCGTCACCGCGCGCTCCGAGGGCATCCCGATCAAGGTGGCGATCCTCAATAACGCCTACCTCGGCATGGTGCGCCAGTGGCAGGAGATGTTCTACGACGAGCGCTACTCCGAGGTCTACCTCTCGCCCGACCTGCCCGACTACGTCAAGTGGGCCGAGGCGATGGGCTGCGTCGGCCTGCGCGCGACGAACATCGAGGAGATGCACGCCGCCATCGCCACGGCCAACTCGATCAACGACGTGCCCGTGGTGATCGACTTTCGCACCGACTCCTCCGAGAAGGTCTTCCCGATGGTCGCCGCGGGCGCGAGCAACGACGACATCATGGTCCACCCCTTGCAGAGAGAGAATTCGTGAACACGCCCGAACCATTCCTCGGCGCCACCAGCCATTCGCCGGTGCGCCACCACATCTTGTCGGTCCTCGTCGAGAACAAGGCGGGGGTGCTCGCGCGCGTCGCCGGGCTTTTCGCGCGTCGCGGCTTCAACATCTACTCCCTGGCGGTGGCCCCCGCCGAGACGAAGGCGAGGTTCTCGCGCATCACCATCGTGGTGGACGCCGAATCGGCCCCCCTGGAACAGATCGTCGAGCAGCTCGACAAGCTGGTCAACGTCGTGGCGATCTCGGACATTGCCCCCAAGGACGCCCTGGAGCGTGAGCTGTTGCTCGCGACGATCAAGACCAACGTCGACAACCGCACCTCGCTGCTCGACGTCGTGGGCAACTACGGAGCGGCCATCGTGGACGTCGACGCGGGTTCGGTCACGCTGATGCTGGCGGGCACGCCGGCGGCCTGCGACGAGCTCGAACGCGAGCTCGAGAACTACACCACGGTCGAACTTCACCGGACCGGGCGCGTCGCACTCCCTAGACTTGGCAAAGCGGCTGTGGCCGCCGTCCCGGACTGAACAGAAAGAAACCCGATATGACCACGATGTACTACGAATCCGACGCGCGGCCTGAGCTCCTGGAGGGCAAGAAGATCGCGATCCTGGGATACGGCTCCCAGGGCCACGCCCACGCGCTGAACCTGCACGACAGCGGCTACGACGTGCGCGTGGGCCTGCGCCCCGACTCCTCCTCGGTGATCAAGGCCGAGGATGCGGGCCTGCGGGTGCTCTCGATCGCCGACGCGTGCGCCGAGGCGGACGTGATCATGGTGCTGGTGCCCGACACCGAGCAGAAGCGCACCTACGACGAGTCGATCGCTCCTCACCTGAGCGCCGGCAAGTGTCTCCTCTTCGCACACGGCTTCAACATCCGTTTCGATCTCATCAAGCCCCCCGCGGACGTGGACGTGGCGATGGTCGCGCCCAAGGGCCCCGGCCACCTGGTGCGACGGACCTATCTCGAGGGTGGCGGCGTGCCGGCCCTGATCGCCGTGCACCAGGACGCCACGGGCAACGCCAAGGGCATCGCCTTGGCCTACGCCCACGGTATCGGCGCCACGCGCGCCGGCGTGCTCGAGACCACGTTCACCGAGGAGACCGAGACGGATCTGTTCGGCGAGCAGGCCGTCTTGTGCGGCGGCGTGTCCGCTCTGGTCAAGGCGGGCTACGAGACCCTGGTCGAGGCTGGCTACCAGCCCGAGAGCGCCTATTTCGAATGCCTGCACGAGCTCAAGTTGATCGTCGACCTGATGTACGAAGAGGGCATCACGGGCATGCGATTCTCGATCTCGGACACCGCGGAGTACGGCGACCTGACCCGCGGACCCCGGATCATCACCGACCAGGTCAAGGCCGAGATGAAGAAGGTCCTCACCGAGATCCAAGACGGCACCTTCGCCGCCGAGTGGGTCAAGGAGAACGAGATCGGTCGACCGCGCTACCGCGAACTGCGCGACGCCGGCAAGAAGCACCCGATCGAGGACATCGGCAAGAAGTTGCGCGCGATGATGCCCTTCGTCTCGGCGGGCAAGCAGAAGGTTTCCGAGACGTCGGGGGGCGACACCGACTGAGGCGTCGTGCGCGACGCCTCGTCGGACGCGGATAGGTTCTTGCCATGACGATGATCCCCGCCACGAGGTTCGCCCTCGCGCTCGCCCTGTCCACCGGTGCGTTCGCGGTAGCGGCCTCGCAGGCCGGTGCACACTCGCCCTGGCCGCTGGTCTCCTCGCACCTGCCCGCGACGTTGGAGGAATGCTCCGCCCCGCAGGCGCGCGCCGGAGGAGCGTCGTACACGAACCTGTGGACCCTCAAGGTCACCGCCGTCGACCTGGTGGGCGAGAAGGTGTTCACCAACGTCGGCAACGCGTCGACGGCCAATCCGCGCCTGGTCCTTCGTGCACCGTCGTTCTCGAGCGTCCTCGCCCCGGCGTTCGCCGGTGAGCGATCCGTGATCGACAACGCTCTCTTCTCGGACCTGCATCTGGCGCGCGTCTCGTCGCTGCCCGCGGCCAAGGTGGTGCCCGCCGGTAGCCACCGGGTCGCGTCGCGCCACTCGCTCGTCGTCTACGCCACCTCGAGCGTCGACGTCTCCCAGGGTTTCTTCTCGCGAGTGGCGCGCGGCTGTAACGCGCGTGGACCCCTGTCGCCCTGGGTGCTCTCGGTGGTCCGCGCGGGGCCACTGACCTATCACGACACGGTGGTCGCCAGTTCCTCGCTCGACGCGCGGACCTTCCAACCGCCCGCGAGCGTCCCCTTGGCGTTCCTGGAGCACCTGGTGACCCACCTCGCCCCGTCGAGCACTGGTCCACTCCCGGCCGGCTTCGGATTCCCCAAGCTCCAGACGGAACTGGTGCGTAATGACTCGGTGGTCGCCTTCACCTCGCACGGTAGCGGTTCGGTGTTCCTGGGGTGGCTCAAAGACAGGTTACCCACGACGAATCGCCACAGCCCTTTTCGGGTCACCGTGGTGCGCGCCGGCTCCTGGTAGGGCAGGCCTCGCGATCCACGTGGGCGAGGCCTCGCGCGAGCGCGCGAGGATGCTTAGCGCGCGTCGGCGCGACGCTGGGCGTCCTCAACGATGCCCTGGAGCATGCCGGGAAAGACCAGGCCGTGAAACGGCGCCACCGCGAACCAGTAGAGCCGGCCGAGGAGCCCCCGAGGCTTGAAGCGTGCGCGTTGTGACACGACCGTCGTGCGGTCGTCGGAGCTGATGCGCCATTCGAGCCAGGCGTCGCCGGGCAGGCGCATCTCCGCGCGCAGGCGTACCATCTCGTCCTCGACGATCTCCTCCACCCGCCAGAAGTCCACGTAATCGCCCGCGCGCAGGTCACTGCGGTGACGACGCCCCCGACGAAGTCCCGGTCCGCCCCAGAGTTGGTCGAAGAGACCGCGCAGGCGCCACAGCCATTCGCCGCGGTACCAGCCCTTCTCCCCGCCGATCGCGCAGATTGTCGCGAACACGTCGTGGGCGCTCGCCGACGTACGCCGCTCGCGCGTATCGACGAGCTCAGTCCCGCCCGCCCAGTCCGGATCGGTCGCGTAGGCGCGAAAGGGCTGCAGATCGGCGTCGCTGAAGGACGTCGGCACGTCGTGGCGACTCGTGCGGCCCAGGGCGAGGCGGATCGCCTCGCGCAGGGTGCGCTGCGGCGATCCCAGTACGTCGCGGGTGCGCGAGTCACGCACGATCACCTCGTTGACGAGGCTGTCGACGAGTGGTCGCGCTAGTGAGGCGGGCACCGGCGTGACCAGACCCACCCAATGGCTCGAGAGGCGCGGCGTCAAGAAGGGGACGGGAATGAGTCGGCGCTTGCTCAGCCCCGCCTCCTCGGCGTAGAGGTCCATCATCTGGGCGTAGCTCACCACGTCGGGCCCACCGATCTCGAAGACGCCCACCAGGGGCTCGACCGCGCCGATGGCGGTGGCCAGGTAGTCGAGCACGTCGGAGATCGCGATGGGCTGTGAGCGCGTCGCCACCCATTTCGGGGTGACCATGACGGGCAGGACCTCCACTAGGTAGCGCAACATCTCGAAGCTGGCCGAGCCCGATCCGATGATGACCGCGGCGCGCAGTTCCGTCACGGGCAGGGACCCCGCGGCCAGGATCCTTCCCACGTCGTGACGACTCGACAGGTGCACGCTGAGCGAGCTGTCGTCAGCGCCCATGCCACCGAGGTAGACGATGCGACCCACGCCGGAGGACACGGAGGCGACGCGAAAGTGCGCCGCGTCGCGCGACTCCTTGGCCGCCCAATCGTGACCGTCGCCGATGCCGTGGACCAAGTAGACCGCGACGTCCACGTCGGCCATGGCGGTCTCGAGGGGACCCTCGACGCTGCCCACGATGATCTCGACGTCGCTTCGCCAGCTCGAAGCGGCCAATTTCTCCCGCGTGCGCACGAGGCACCTGACTTCGTGGCCCTCCTCGATCAGTCGCGGCACGAGCCGACCGCCGACGTAGCCCGTCGCGCCGGTGACCAGGACCCGGCTCACTGTGGCTCGGGTCGTCTCATGAGTGAAGCGTACCGGTCGGACGCCTACGGGGCGTCGTCCAGGCCCTCGATGCCTAGTCCCGCCGCGGTGCCCAACGAGATGCGTGCACCCTCGTAGTGAACGCCGCCACGAACCGGACTTCGCGTCAAGAGCAGTCCGCCGTCGAGGTCGTGGGCGAGCGTCGGGTGCGGACCCCGCTCGTCGACGAGTGCCGCGAGGGCCGCCGCCGCGGCGATGCCCACGTGGGTCTCGGCCATGCAGCCAATAATCACGCCGAGGCCCGCGTCGCGGGCCGCGTGGTAGAGGGCCAGGGCCTCGCGCAGGCCGCCGGTCTTGGCCAGCTTGATGTTGATCCAGTCGGCGGCGTGTGCGTGCAGGATCTCGCGCAGGTCGCGGCGCGTCCAGAGCGACTCGTCGGCCATGATGGGCGTGTGGGAGTGGCGCGTCACGAGGGCCAGCCCGTCAAGATCGTCGCGATGCACGGGCTGTTCGATGACCGACACGTCGACGCCGGCGTCCTCGAGCGCGCCGATGACCGCGAGGGCGCGTTGGGGCGTCCACGCCTGATTCGCGTCGATGCGCAGCGTCACGCCCGTCCCGACCGCGCGGCGCACCCGCGTCAGGGCCCTCACGTCGTCGCCGCCCGCGCCGACCTTGATCTTGAGGGTGTCGACGCCGTCGCGCACGTACTGCGTCGCGCTGGCCACGAGGGCGTCCTCCTCGAGCTCGTCGCGCACCGCCGAGAGGGTGACGTCGGTGCGCACGGACAGCGCGAGTTCGTCGCGACGTCGTGGCGAGCGGGGACGGTGGTCCGCTTCCTTCGGCTCGTGAGGCGTCCCGGCGTCGCGCAGGTACTGCGCGACGCCCACACCGCGCCCCTGGGCGGCCAGGTCGTAGATTGCGCAGTCCAGGGCCATGCGCGCCGAGGAGTTGCGAACCACCGCGCGTTCCAGGGCCTCGCTGGCGTCCTCGGGATCGTCGCAGGTCAGCCCCAGGACGGCCTCGCGTAACGGTCCGGTGATCGCGGCCGTGACCCCCGGCACGCTTTCGCCCGTGACGCGCCAGCTCGTCGGTGCCTCGCCCCAGCCGCGGCGCCCGTCACTGTCGCGGACCTCGACGAGGAGTCCCTCGACGGCGTCGACGCGCCGCACGGCGGTGACGAAGGGTCGACGCAGCGTGATGGTGCGAAGGTGGATGGTGATGTCCTCAATCGTGGACACGGACCACCAGCGAGTCGGGGGCGAGGGCGAAGGCGAGGGCGAGCAATTCTTCCTCGAGCAGCGACGTCGGTGCCAACTCCTACAGGTTGCCGACGATGTAGTTGATGCACGCGCACAGCGACGCGACGTCGTCGGGGTCGACGCTCGGGAACATGGCGATGCGTAACTGGTTACGTCCGAGCTTGCGGTAGGGCTCGGTGTCGAGCACGCCATTGTGGCGAAGGACCTTGGCGACCACCGCCGCGTCCACCTCGTCGACGAAGTCGATGGTGCCTACGACGTGGGAGCGCTCCGCGGGCTGGGTGACGAAGGGGGTGGCGAAGTCCGAGGCCTCGGCCCAGGTGTAGAGGATCTCGGCCGACCGCCGTGAGCGCCCCGCCGAGAACTCCAGCCCGCCGTTCTCGTTGAACCACTGGATCTGCGAGGCCAGCAGGTGGATGGTGGCCAATGCGGGGGTGTTGTAGGTCTGATTGAGGCGCGAGTTGTCCAGGGCGATCTTGAGGTCGAAGAAGGCGGGGGTCCAGCGTGAGGACGCGGCCAGTGACTCGATGCGCTCGATCGCGGCGGGCGAGCACAACGCCAGCCACAGACCGCCGTCGGAGGCGAAGGACTTCTGGGGCGCGAAGTAGTAGCAGTCGAACTCGCGCGGATCGACGAAGAGACCGCCCGCGCCCGAGGTCGCGTCCACGGCGACCAGCCCGCTCGAGCCCGCCGGACGCTCGACGGGCATCATGACCCCCGTCGAGGTCTCATTGTGGGTGAGGGCGTAGAGGTCCACGTCCTCACGCGCCACCGGACGCGGGTGCGTACCGGCGTCGCTCGTGATGATCTCGGGTTCCGAGAGGTGCGGGGCCTGCTTCACGGCGCTGGCGAACTTCGAGGAGAACTCCCCGAAACTCAGGTGTTGGGAGTGCTCGGCGACGAGGTGGAACGTCGCGGCGTCCCAGAAGCACGTCGAGCCGCCGTTACCCAACAGGACCTCGTAGCCGTCGGGAAGGTTGAAGAGCGAGGCCAGGCCGTCGCGCACCTCGCCCACCTTGTTGCGCACGGTGGCCTGACGGTGCGAGGTGCCCAGGTACGTCGTACCGGTGTCCATCAAGGCGGTCAGCTGCTCGGCGCGCACCTTGGAAGGACCGGCGCCGAATCGCCCGTCGCGCGGCAGAAGGTCGGAGGGGATCTGGAGGGACTCTGGTGTCGTCATAGACTCAACTCTAGAGAATGAAACGGAGTGGTCGATGAGTTCGAGAGTAAGTGACCTTCTTGGAGGCCTCGCGCCCTCGGCCACTCTGGCGGTCGACGCGAAGGCTAAGGCACTCAAGGCGGCGGGCGAACCGGTGATCGGTTACGGGGCCGGCGAGCCAGATTTCGCGACCCCCTCGCACATCGTCGAGGCGGCGGCGCAGGCGTGCTACGACCCGAGGAACCACAAGTACACCCCGACGTCGGGCATCCAGGAACTGCGTGAGGCCATCGCGATGAAGACGATGCGCGACACCGGCCTCGAGGTCTCGCCCGGTCAGATCCTGGTCACCAACGGGGGCAAGCACGCGGTGGCGACCACGTTCATGACCCTCATCAACCCCGGCGACGAGGTCCTCATCCCCGCGCCCTACTGGACGACCTACCCGGAGGCGGTCTACCTGGCGGGCGGCGTGGCGGTGCCGGTCATGACCTCGGAGGCCAACGGCTTTCGCGTGAGCGTCGAGGAGCTCGAGCGAGCCCGTACGCCCAAGACCAAGCTCCTGGTCTTCGTCTCGCCCTCGAACCCGTCGGGCGCCGTGGTGCGCCCCGACGACGTGGCGGCGATCGGGCGCTGGGCCGCGGAACACGACATCTGGGTCATGGCCGACGAGATCTATGAACACCTGGTGTACGGCGACGCGACGAACGTATCGCTACCGGTCGTGGCGCCCGAGCTCGGCGACCGCTGGGTGGTCGTCAATGGCGTCGCGAAGACCTACGCCATGACCGGCTGGCGCATCGGGTGGATGATCGGGCCCAGCGACGTCATGGGCGCCGCGGTGAACTACCAGAGCCAGACCACCTCGAACATCTCCAACGTCTCGCAACGCGCGGCCGTCGCGGCCCTGACGGGGGACCTCGCCGCGGTGGCCGAGATGCGCGCCGCCTTCGACCGTCGCCGACGGACCATGACCTCGATGCTCAACGCGATCGAGGGGGTCACGTGCGCCGAACCTGAGGGTGCGTTCTACTGTTACCCCAATGTCGCGGGCCTGCTCGGACGTGAACTCGGGGGGCGTAGGGCGGGCAGTTCGTCAGAACTGGCGGCGTCCTTGCTCGAGACGATCAAGATCGCCGTGGTGCCCGGAGAGGCCTTCGGGACCCCGGGCTACTTCCGTCTGAGTTACGCCCTGGGCGACGCGGACCTCGTCGAAGGCCTCGAGCGTCTCACGGCGCTCGTCGCGGCCGGCTGACCACCCTTTAGGCTCTATCAACAAAATACGAAAGGACCCCCCTGTGGCCCGAGTCTTAGTAACCGAAGAAATCGCCGCGTCCGGCCTCCAGGAGTTGCGCGACGCCGGTCACGAGGTGGACGTGCGTCTGGGCCTCACGCCCGAGGAATTGATCGAGGCGGTCAAGGGTGCCCACGCGCTCATCATCCGCTCGGCCACTCAGGTCGACGCGGCCACCCTCGAGGCGGCCAACGACATGGTCGTGGTCGGTCGCGCGGGGATCGGGTTGGATAACGTCGACGTCACCAAGGCAACGGAGCTGGGCGTGATGGTGGTGAACGCCCCGGTGTCGAACATCCTTTCGGCCGCGGAGCAGACCATGGCCTTGCTGCTCGCCCAGGCGCGCAACATCCCCCAGGCGCATTCCGCCCTCAAGGAGGGCAAGTGGCAGCGTTCGAAGTGGGAGGGGGTCGAGTTGCACGGCAAGACGCTGGGCATCATCGGCCTGGGCAAGATCGGCGCGCTCGTCGCGCAACGCGCGAACGCCTTCGGGATGCGCCTGGTCGCCTACGACCCCTACATCACCGAGGAGCGCGCCCGCCACATGGGCATCGAGAGCCTCTCCCTGGACGACCTGTTGGCCCAGAGCGACTTCATCACCATCCACTTGCCCAAGAACAAGGAGACCACCAATCTTCTCAACGCCGAGTCGCTGAAGAAGACCAAGGTCGGCGTGCGTATCGTCAACGTCGCGCGCGGTGGCATCGTCAATGAGGCCGACCTGGCCGAGGCGATCCGCAGCGGCCACGTCCAGGGCGCGGCGCTCGACGTGTTCGAGAAGGAGCCCACGACCGAGTCGCCGCTGTTCGAGCTGCCGTCGGTGGTCGTCGTGCCCCACTTGGGCGCCTCGACGGTCGAGGCCCAGGACAAAGCCGGCGTGACCATCGCGGAGCAGGTGCAATTGGCGCTGGCCGGCGACTTCGTCCCCTACGCGGTCAACGTCGCGGCCGGCGAGGTGTCCAACGTCGTGCGGCCCTTCATGGGTCTCGCGGAACTCCTCGGACGCTTCATCGGCGGCCTGCTCGACGGTGAGCCCGCGGACCTCGAGGTGATCTACCAGGGGGAGATCGCCGGCTCGGGAACCAAGATCTTGACGCTCTGTGCACTCAAGGGGTTGCTGGTGGCCACCGGTCACGACAGCGCCTCGTTCGTCAACGCCCCCCAGATGGCGGCCGACCATCACATCACCTTCGGTGAACTCTCGACTCACGAGTCCCCCGAGTATGTCAACGTGATCACCGTACGTTCGGGTCAGCACACGGTCTCGGGCTCCCTGATGACCGTGGGCACCCGGGTGGAGACGCGTATCGTCAGCGTCGACGGCCACGGGATCGAGATCGCCCCCGCCGCGTCGATGCTGGTGGTGCGCAACAACGACCGTCCCGGCATGATCGGGCTGGTCGGCGTGGCGCTCGGGGAGGCGGGGATCTCCATCACGTCCATGGCGGTGGGGCCCGATCACAACACCGGCACCGCCCTCATGGTCCTGTCGACGGCGTCCCCGACTCCCTCGTCGGTGGTGGAGAGGTTGCGCGACACCGAGGGCATCGACGACATCCACCTGATCTCGCTACGGTAGCGAGGCGTTCTCGCGGTCGGCGGGAGCGCCGACGGTGGGGAACTCGAAGATCAGGCGCAGACCACCCAAGGGGCTGGCCTGCAGCGTCATCGAGCCACGCACCGTCGTCATGATGTCGCTCATGATGCTCATTCCCAGTCCCGTGCCACCCGACTCGCGCGACCGGGCGGGGTCGAAGCGCTGAAACTGCCGGGCGTCGCGCTCGTAGGCCTCCTCGGGCAGGCCCGGACCGGCGTCGTCGACCGTGAGCACGGCCCGCGAGCCGCGCACCTCGAGGGTCACCGTGACCGCCGCGTCCTCGGGCGTGTGCCGCGCGATGTTCGAGAGTGAGTTGTTGATCACCCGTTCGACGTACTCCTGGCGCCCGTTGACCCACACGTCGCGGGCCAGTCGTTGTTCGAGGTGTCGCTGGGGATGGTCGACGCGGAAGTTTCCCAACGCGTCGTTCACGATGTCGCTGAGCCCCACCGGGACCAGGGGCAGCGAGGCCGCCTCGCGCACTTCGGTCAAGAACAGGAGGTCGCTCACCAGCGTGTCCATGCGGGCCACCTCGCGGCGCACCCGCTCGAGGGCGCGCTGGCGCATGGACTCCTCGAGGTGGGGTCGGTCCAGGATCTCGCTGTACCCCTTGATCACGGTGAGCGGTGTACGAAGTTCGTGCGATGCGTCGCCGATGAAGCGCTGCATCTCACGACTGGCGCGTCGTTCGGTCTCGATGGCGCGGTGCAGCGAGCCGACCATGGTGACCAGGGACGAGCGCAACTCGCGCAGTTCGGGACTCCCGGATTCGGGCGGGGGCGTCGTCGCGTGGTCGTCGCGGGCGATGGACCCCGCGAAGTTGATCAAGCGTTGGATCAGTCGGATGTCGCGCGCGGTGAACAGGTAGGCCACGCCCACGCTGAGTAGGGCGGCGATGAGTCCGACGAGCACGACGTTGACCTCGAGGCGGTGCGCGGCGTTGGTGATCGCACTCGTCGAGGCCGCCACCACCAGGTAGGACCCACCGGCGGCGGCCTCGGAACGGTAACGAAAACCCGGTAGGTCGCCGCTGCTGCGGATGGCGTGCAACGAATGCTGGACGTCGAGGAGGCTGGGTTTGGCCACCAGCGGGACAGTCCCGGCGTTGACCTGGGTCACGGTGTCGTGATTGTCGATGACGTCGAGCGTCACGTCGTAACTATTGACCGAGACCACGTAGGTGGCGTTGCTGACCGCGTTGACCGGGTGACCGGCCCCCGCCGAGATCACCGCGTTGATTTCGGCGTCGATCACCTTGTACTGCGACGCGGTGGAGTAGTCCACCGCGAACCATCCGACTACGAAGGCCATCACCACGGTCACCGTGACGAGGAGAATTGTCAGGCGAACCGACAGCTTCACGTGGTCGTCGTCGGCTCGATCATCTTGAAGCCGACGCCGCGAACGGTCGTGATCGGCGTGAAGTTGTCACGGTGAACCTTGCGGCGCAGGTACGAGATGTACGTGTCGACGACCGTGGTCTCGGTCTCGAAGTCCATGCCCCAGATGTCGCGCAACAGCTGCTCTCGCGTGACGAGGCGTCCGAGGCGGCTGATCAGCATCTCCAGCAGTCGGAACTCGGTGGCCGAGAGTTCGATCGCCTCGTCGTTGAAGGTGACCTCGTGGCGGTCGATGTCCATCGTGAGCGCGCCGCAGGCGTAGGTGAGCACGTCGCCCTCGGCTCCCTGCGTGCGTCGCAGGATCGCCCCGACCCGTAGTAACAACTCCTCCACGCTGAAGGGCTTGCGCACGTAGTCGTCCGCGCCGTAGCGCAGTCCGCGCGCGATGTCCTCGGAGGAGTCGCGCGCCGACAGCAGCAGTACTGGCGTGGTCAGGTCCGACTTGCGCACGATCTCGAGGAACTCGAAACCGTCCATTATGGGCATGTTGATATCCACCACGCACAAGTCGATGCGCTTGAGACGCCAGAGTTCCAGGGCTTCGCGCCCGTGGCTGGCCACCTCAGTGTCGTAGCCGGCGAAGCGCAACGCGTCGCTCAGCAAATCGCGGACCCCCGATTCGTCGTCGACAATCAAAACAGTGGTCATGAGAGAAATACCATAGGAGGAGCGTACCGGTCGCCCGGACCCCGCGGGAAAAGTACCGCGAAGTTGACACCGCATTCTCAACAATCCTGGACGTTCTTCACAGAAATTTCTATGGTGCCCCAATTACACTTGTCGCCAGCAACGAGGAGATTTCAGTGAAATGGCTGGCCAATCGCGTGGTGCTGGTGACGGTGATCGTGGCCTCGTTGACCCTGTCGACCTCCGCCGTGGTCTCCGCGCACGACGTCTTGACGCCGCTGCAGGCCTTCCAAGCGGCCCAGCGTCTCTATCACCACAATCTCTTCGTGATCAACCAGAAGTTCAACGTCGCCATCGCTAAGGACAAGGCCATTGAGTTGGCGGCACTGAACGTGGCCCAGACGCCCGCGCAGAAGTACTTGGCGCGCATCGATTTCAACGAAGCGCGCGCCGTCGACGTGGCCACGTGGGAGTCGGACCTCAAGAAGCTCGGCGATCCCCCCCAGTTGTGGATGTTCACCAATCCGCCGGCAACGACCACGACCACGACGGCGTCGGGGCTGATCCTCTAGTTTCGACTACTCAGCGCCCGGCCTTGACGCGCCGCAGCGCGAGTCGCGCCGCTCGTCGTCCGCTCACCAGCGCCCCCTGGATCGAGGGGGTCTGCAAGTAGTCCCCCGCCACGATGACGCCGCCCACTTCCTGGGAACGTCCCAGATCGAGGGGTGTAGCCACGACGGGCAGGGCGCGACGTACCAGGGTGCGATCGATCAGCGTGAGGTCGGCCTCGCTGACGTCGTAGAGTCGCGCGACGTCGCCGCGGACGTCGCGGTCGTCGATGCCGTCGGCCACGCCG
>JAJZFO010000142.1 GCA_021805305.1 Actinomycetes bacterium
GGGGGGCCGACGTGTTCGTCGGCGAGGGTCAACCTCTCGGGACGGCACTGTCCTTCGGGGGGCCCTACCTGGGTCTCTTCGCCTGCACCCATGAGCAGATCCGTCGGTTGCCCGGTCGCATCGTCGGCGAGACCGTGGACTCCAACGACCGTCGGGCCTTCGTCACGACACTGCGCGCTCGCGAGCAGGACATCCGCCGCGAGAAGGCCACCTCCAACGTCTGCACGAACCAGACCCTGATGGCGGTGACCGCCGCCATCCAACTCGGCTGGCTCGGCACGCAGGGCTACGCCGACGTCGCGACGCGATGCGCCCAGGGCGCGCACTACCTCTTCGATCGCCTGGTGGCGGTCTCGGGGGTCACGCCGGCGTCGAGCCAGGCGTTCTTGCGCGAGTTCGCGCTGCGTCTGCCGCGGCGCGCCAGTGACGTGCTCGACGACGTGGCGGGCGAGGGCATCCTGGGGGGCCTCAGCGCCGAGGCGCTGGCTGGCCCCGACGACCCCTCGCTCGAGGGCGACGCCTCGCGGGTGTTGCTCGTCGCGGTGACCGAGCGACGAACGCGCGCCGAACTCGATCGCTACGCCGACGTCCTGGCCAAGGTGCTCTCGTGAGTCGCCCCGGCGGTCGCGCGGCGTCGGCGCCCTTGTTGGGTCACGAGGTCGAGCCGACGGTGTTCGAGTTGTCGGTGCCGGGACGCCACGCGTATCAACTGCGCACGACCAGTGTGCCCGCGACGCCACTGAGCGACTTGATTCCCTCCACGCACCTCGCCTCGACGCCGGTGTCGCTGGCCGAAGTCTCCGAGCGCGACCTCGTCGCTCACTACACGCGCCTGAGCCACCGTCAGTTCTCGGTGGACCTCGGGGCCTATCCCCTCGGGTCGTGCACCATGAAGTACAACCCCAAGTTCTGTGACGCGATCGCGGGCGACCCCGGTCTCAACTCGGTGCACCCGGGCGTGCCCGCCTCGCTCAGTCAGGGCTGGCTCGAACTCCTGGTGACCCTCGAGGACAAGTTGTGCGCCATCACCGGCATGGCCGCGGCCACTCTGCAACCCGCGGCGGGCGCCGCGGGGGAGTTGACGGGGTTGCTCTTGATGCGCGCCTACCACGAGGCCAACGGCGATTCCCGCCGGCGCGTCCTGATCCCCGACTCGGCGCACGGCACCAATCCCGCGTCGGTGACCCTGGGCGGCTACGAGGTCACCACGATCCCCTCGAACGACCGCGGGTTGGTCGATCTGGCGGCGCTGAAGGCGGCGTTGGGGCCCGACGTCGCGGGGATCATGTTGACCAACCCCAATACGCTGGGACTCTTCGAGGAGGAGATCGTCGAGATCGCCGCGGCGGTGCACGGGGTCGGCGGCCTGCTGTACTACGACGGCGCGAACCTGAACGCGATCCTGGGTGTCATTCGACCCGGTGACATGGGCTTTGACATCGTGCACATGAACCTGCACAAGACCTTCGCGACGCCCCACGGTGGTGGTGGACCCGGGGCCGGACCGGTGGCGGTCTCGCCGCGTCTGGTGGAGTTCCTCCCCGGTCCGCGCGCCGCACGCGGCGACGCCGGGGGATACGTCTGGTCCACGCCGGCTCGGTCGATCGGTCGCGTGCACGGGTGGCACGGCAACGCCATGGTGCTGGCGCGCGCCCTGGCCTACATTGACGTGCACGGCGGAGAAGGGCTGACGCGCGTGGCCCAGCACGCCGTCTTGAACGCCAACTGGCTGCGGGAACGGCTTCGCGCGACCTTGCCGGCCGCCTACGACCGGGTGTGCATGCACGAATGCGTGCTCAGTGCCTCACGGCTCAAGGACGAACTCGGCGTGCGCGGCCTCGATATTGCCAAGGGGCTCCTCGAGGAGGGGTTTCATTCCCCGACGGTGTATTTCCCCCTCATCGTGGACGAGGCGTTGATGTTCGAGCCCACCGAGACCGAGAGTCTCCAGACGCTCGAATCGCTCGCCGAGTCGCTCGACCGTCTGGCCGAGCGGGCCCGTCGCGACCCCGACGGCCTGCGCCGGGCGCCGCAATCGACGCCGGTCTCACGCGTGGACGAGGCGCGCGCCGCGCGACACCTGATCGCCACCGAGGACGCCGCCGAGCGGTAGCGAGGTGGTGACAGCGCGACCCGTCGCGAGGCGAAGGGGCGTCAATCGACGGGCACCGACGAGATGTGGTTGGTCACCTTGCGCAGCAGCCGGGCCAACTCGCGTTGTTCGCTGGGGCTCAAGACGCTCACGGCGGCCCGTTCGTGCTCGTTGAAGGCCGGGAAGAGGTCGCTGATGACGCGCTGACCCCGAGCGCTCAGCGAGATCGACACCCGGCGCTTGTCGTCACGGTGCGGGGTGCGCTTGATCAACTTCTGGTTCTGCAGGGTCTTGATGACTCCCGTGAGGGTGCCCTTAGTCACGCCCGCCTCCTGGGCGACGTGACCCGTTTCCTGAGCGCCCCAGATCCACAGGACCCACAGCACCGTGAAGGCGACCCAGCTGAGGTCGTACTGCGCGAGGACGGTGCGCTCCATGTGGTTGCGCACCGCGGTGCCCGCGCGGTAGACGTTGGACACCGCGCTCATCGCCACGAAGTCGAACTCGCGGTCCTCGAGGCGCCGACGGATGTCCGCCTCCGCCTGCAGCACCTCCTCGGGCGTGGACGACGAGATACGGCGACTCATGGTGACAGAAGTGTACGCCCCGTCGGTCACGATGTCGAAATCGCGGTGACGTCCACCCCTCGCGAATGACACTCTTGTGCGGGGGGCGCGGGGGATGGGGGCGCTGAGTGCCACGGCGCCGTGGCGCCAACGATGCCTCATTGCAACGTCGCGCCACCCGCGAAGGTGGTGCCGACGCTGCGAAAATAGCCGCCCAGGATCTCGCGGGGAGCCAGGAGGGTCAGTTCCTCAGTGGGGGAGTCGAAGAGTTCTAACGTGGCCTCACCGGCGTAGGCCGGTCCGAGTTCGACGTCGACGCCCGACATGGTGACCACTTCAGCGAGCGAGTCGCGACCGTCGAGCTCGATACGCGGGAACCACCGATGGTGCAACATGGGGTGGGCGTTGACGAATCCGCTCGAGGGCGACTCGCCACGCAGGGTGACCGTGGCGTTGGCCAGTCGACGGTCGCCGGCGGCGAGGGTCATGCCGAAGCGTCCTCCCTCGGCGAGGCGCGGACCCGCGGAGCCCACGGTGATCGGCCGAGTCTGGTGGATCGAGCCGAGCTTCTTGGGGTAGCCCTGGAGGTAGCCGCGCACCAGGGCGAAGTCCTTGTCCACCCAGATGAAGACGCATCGACTGTAGATCCGCCCCTCGTAGCGACAGCGCACGAC
>JAJZFO010000061.1 GCA_021805305.1 Actinomycetes bacterium
CGCCTTCCACTTCCTCAGCGCCTACCTGGCCGCGTTGACCCTGGCCGCGTGGATCGTCATCCGACCGAGCCAACTGATCGCCCGTACGCGCCGCACCCTCGTCCTCGGCGTCGTCGCCCTGATGAGCACGGCGTGGGTCACGGTGCCCCTCGTGGTGCACCTGAAATGGCTGGCGGTCAACCAGTTCCAGGTGGGCACGAGCATCAACGACTCCTACGGCGCCCGACGGGTCATGCAGTGGCTACTCTCGGGCCAGATCTACGACTGGCACCGCCTCCCCGTGATGAGCCTGCTGGTGGCGGTCGGGCTCGTCACCTGCGTACGACGGTGGCCCCACGACGAGCGGGCCCGTGCCCTCGCCGCGGCGTGGCTCCTCAGTCTGCTCCTCTTCTTCGGGCGCACGACGTGGGGCCCGCTGCTCGACCTCCTTCCCGGGAATCAGAGCCTCCTGTTCCAGCGCTACATCATGGGGTTACACCTCGCGGGCCTCGTCTTGGGTGGCGTCGGGTTGGTCGCGGTCGTGACCGGGGCTCGCGACGTGATCGGTCGTCACGCGCCCCAACTGCTCGCTCGCGCCCGCGATGGCGCCCTCGGACGTCGCCAGTGGCTGCGTGTCGTGCTCGCCGTGGCAGCACTGAGCGGCGTCCTCGCCCCCGCGTGGACCCAGATCGCCACCTACGACCACTACTCGGCGTCGTGGATCACCTTCCAACGCGGTGTCGCCGCCACCCAGGGCGCGGACGTGTCGGCCCTCGTGGCCGACGCCGAGCACCGAGGCGGGGGGCGCATCTACGCGGGGATGCCGAGCAACTGGGGACACCAGTTCTACGTCGGTGCCGTCCCGGTGTACATCTACCTCGAGCAGCTCAACGTGGACGCCGTGGGATTCACGTTGCGAACGAGTGGTCTCATGACCGATCCCGAGGCGTACTTCGACGAACGTCGACTCGGCGACTACTCGGCCTTGGGGATCCACTACCTCCTCTTGCCCGTGGGCCACCCGCCACCCGTGCGCGCGACACTGTTGAAGACGGCCGGACCGTACCAACTCTGGCAGGTCGGGAGCGCGAGCACTTCAGCCCTGATCCAGGTGGTCGACACCTACGGGGAGATCCCCGCGGACAACGCGACCCTCGGAACGCGCACGGCACCATTCCTGAATTCGGACCTACCGGGTCGCGCACTCTACGCCACCATCGCCTACGCCGGCGCCCCCGCGGCCACGCCGACACTCTCGAGGCTCGCGGACCGCCACGGCCTCGCGGGCCGGGTCATCGACCAGAGCGCGAGTCTCCTCATCGGGCAACGGGCGCGGGCCGTCATCGTCGCCGCTCGCCCCGCGGTGGTGCTGCTCAAGGTCGCCTACGATCCCGGCTGGCGCGCGAGCGTGGACGGGCGGCCCGTACCCACCATCATGGTCGCACCCGCCCTGGTCGGGGTCGAGGTGACCCCGGGCCGTCACGTCATCACGTTCTCGTATCACGGATTCGGCCAGTATCCGCTCCTCGACGCACTAGGCGTCGCGACCCTCGCCAGCGTCGGATTCGTTTCCTGGTGGTGGCGACGACGCGATGCTGCGCATCAGCGCGCGACGGCGGGACCCAGTGTCGCGGACCAGTGAGCGCGCGCGAGGACGAGTTGCACGTCGCTGATGTGACGCTCGAGGAACGCTGCTTCGCAGTAACAGAGGTACATGTGCCACATCCGGGAAAATCCTTCGCCGAGGTCGAGGGCCTTCACCTGCTCGGCGTGCGCGGCCAGATTCGACCGCCATCGCTGGAGGGTCTCGGCGTAGTGACGGCCGATGTCCTCCATGTCCACCACGCGCAGGTCGCTCGCCGACGTGCTCGAGCGAACGATCGCCTCGAGAGACGGCAGGAATCCCCCGGGGAAGATCATGTGCTTGATGAAGTCCTCGCGATCCTTCGCTCGTTCGTAACTGAGGTCGTCGATGGTGATGGCCTGCAGCGCCATGACGCCCTCGGGTGTGAGCAGCCGCGCGCAGGTGGCGAAGTACGTGTCGAGTTGTCGCCAGCCGATCGCCTCGATCATCTCGATCGACACCAACTTGTCGTAGGTGCCCGTGAGGTCGCGGTAGTCCATGTTGCGAACGTCGATGAGACTTCCCAGCCCGGCGGCGGCGACTCGCGCGCTCACGTACTCGTACTGCGCGTCCGAGATGGTCACGGTGGTCACTCGGCATCCGTAGCGTGAGGCCGCGTGCAGGGCGAAGCCGCCCCAGCCGCTGCCGATCTCGACGACCCTATCGCGCGAGGAGAGACCGATCTTGCGGCACAACCTCTCCAACTTCGCGACCGACGCGTCGTACAGTGACGTCTCCGCGTTCTCGAAGTACGCGCAGGAGTACATCATGGTCTCGTCGAGCATCAGCGCGTAGAAGTCGTTACCGAGGTCGTAGTGAGCGCGAATGTTGGCGCGGTCGCGTTCCTGGTCGGCACCACCGGCGCGGCGACGCAGGCGATTGAGTGGCGCGGCGCGGCGCGCGAGGACGTCGAGGCGGCGCATCAAGGGTTCGAGGTTTCGAATGGCGTAGCGCACGAGGGTGGTTACGTCATCGCAGTCCCACCACCCGTCGGTGTAGCTCGCGCCGAACCCCTTCGCGCCGCCGCGAAGTAGCGCGTCGTAGGTCCTCTCGTCGTGGATACGGACCTCCACCTCGGGAGCCCCTCGACCGTATCGACGCGACCCCTGCGCGTCGTGCACGACCAACGTGCCGTGGCGGGCCCGCGCGAGCAACGCGCGCACGACGGACCGTGACCATCGTCGCGCGCGTCGCGCACGACGCTCCCCCACCGCACCCGTGGCGACGATCGAGTCAGCCACGCGGGTGCGCGCCGTCTCGCGCGGGGTCGGCGGAGTCCTCGCTGTGTCGAGGGTGAGAATGGAACGGCGCCCCCTTACGCCACAGGGCCGCGGCCTGGCGGTAGATGCCCGCGCTCACCGCGAAGGTCGTCCATGGTCGCCGCCACAGGAACCCGCCCAGCGCGGCGGAGGTGATCTCGTGGCGTCGCAGCGACAGTGAGGCGTCGAAGACCCTCTCCTCGCCGCGGCGGTTGCCCAGATGGAACGAGAGGTGCTCGCCGGGCGCAGACCAGTTCACCACGTACTCGTGGTCCATCGCGAGGAAGGGTGAGACGTGCATCTCCTTGGCGAATCGTTGAGCACCGGACGAGCCGTCGATCACGTACAGGTGGCGCTCGTGCCAGGGCGTACTGCGCACCTCGAGCAGTAGCTGGTCGACCCGATCGCCCGATTCGTCGAAGCAGTAGTAGACGCAGAGGGGGTTG
>JAJZFO010000078.1 GCA_021805305.1 Actinomycetes bacterium
ACGCCCGTGACGTCGAGGCGAGTGAGTTGCATGGCGTGTCGCGCCCTAGGGCTGCAGGTCTTCTTTGGGCAGCTTCTCCACGTTGACGTCACGGAAGGTCAGGACGCGCACGTGGGGCACGAAGCGCGCCGAGCGGTACATGTCCCACACCCAGGCGTCGTTGAGCGTCACCTCGACCATCACGGGCGTCGTCGCCTTCACGTCCACCTCGACCGAGTTGGCCAGGTAGAAACGGCGATCGGTCTCCACGGCGTAGTCGAACATGCCGACCACCGCCTTGTACTCCTGGACCAAGGCCAGTTCGAGGGTCGACTCGTAGTCGTCGAGCTCTTCTTCGCCCACGGGCGACTACGGACGCTCGGTGACGCGGAGCTCCTTGATCTTGGCGGCCTTCCCACGCAGATCACGGAGGTAGTACAACTTGGCACGACGCACGTCGCCGTAGGAGTCGACTTCGATCTTGGCGATGGTGGGTGCGTGCACCGGGAAGGTGCGCTCCACGCCGACGCCGAAACTGACCTTGCGCACGGTGAACGTCTCCTGCAGACCCGCCCCCTGGCGACGGATGACCGCACCCTGGAAGACCTGGATACGCTCGCGGGTGCCTTCGACCACGCGCACGTGGACCTTCAGCGTATCGCCGGTGCGGAAATTGGGGATGTCGTCGCGCAACGAGTCGCGGTCAATGAGGTCAGTCGGGTTCATGGGAGCGGTCCCTTTCGGATCACTAGGGATTTACTACTTTAGCCGTTTTCGTCGGGTGATTCCAGCAGGCCCAACTCCGTGAGCCAACGGCGCTCCAGCGGGTTCAGTCCACCGCGGCGTTCTATCAGGTCGGGGCGTCGGCGCCAGGTCAGGGCCAGCGCCTGCGTGCGGCGCCAACGCTCGATGGCCGCGTGATTACCCGATCGCAGCACCTCGGGCACCTCGCGACCCCGCCAGACGGCGGGTTTGGTGTAGTGCGGGTACTCCAGCAGGCCGTCGCCGAAGGACTCCTCCACGCTGGACTCGTCGTTGCCGAGGCCCCCCGGGACCAGGCGCACCACCGCCTCGATGACGCACAGGGCCGCCAGCTCTCCCCCGGCGAGCACGAAATCCCCCAGGGAGACCTCCTCGTCGACCACCGCCTCGAGCACGCGCTGGTCGAAGCCCTCGTAGCGCCCGCACACCAGGGTGAACCCCTCGAGGCGGGCCAGGCGCGTCGCGGTCGCGTGGGTGAAGGGCTCACCCGACGGGGTGAGCGCGATGACCGGTCGGGCCAGGCCCGGTGTCTCCTCGATGGTGCGTGCGATGGGCTCGGGCGCCAGGACCATGCCCGCCCCGCCCCCGTAGGGCGTATCGTCGACGCTGCGGTGCGCACCCGAGGCGGCCTCGCGAAAATCGTGAACGAACAACTCCCACACGCCGCGCTCGCGGGCGCGCCCCAAGACCGAGGTATCCGCGTAGGCCCGCAGGGCGTCGGGGAACAGGCTGAGGACGTCGACGCGCAGCGTCACTCGAAGAGCCCCTCGGGGACGTCGACCTCGATGAGCACGTTGGCGCGCACGGCGACGACGAAGGTGAGCGGGATGAGCGCGCCCGAGTCCAGCACCAGGAGGTCGCTGGCGGGATTCGCCTCCACGTCCACCACCACGCCGTGGTCGACGCCGTGCGCGTCGACCACCGACGCGCCGAAGAGTTCGTCGATCCAGATCACGTCCTCGTCCTCGACGTCGAGCTTGGGGGCGCGTAGCAGCGTCCCGCGCGCCGCCTCGGCCGCCTCGCGCGTGGTGATCTCCTCGAACCACACGAGGTAGCGATCCTGGTGGGCCGCCGCCGAACGCAGCGTCAGGACGCCCTGGGGGGTGTCGAAGCGGGACCCGGGTTCTCGGCGCTCACCACGGTCACTCCAGAAGTCGACGATGACCTGGCCCTTGAGGCCGTGCGCCTTGATGATGCGCCCGACGTCGAGCAGGGGGCGCTCCGGGGCGCTCACGGCTAGTCGACGATGTCGACGGTGGCGTTCACGCCGTCACGCGCACCCGCGGCGGCCACCAGGGAGCGAATCGCCTGGGCGGTGCGGCCACGGCGGCCGATGACGCGACCCATGTCGTCGGGACCGACCTGCAGGGACAGAATCACCTTGCCCTGTCGCTCGCTCACGTCAACCGCGACGGCTGACGGGTCGTCCGCGAGGGAGGTCGCGATGAACTCTAAGACGGCCTGGGCCGTCACCGCGGACGCCGCGGCGACGTGGTCGTCGGATTCGACGTCGACGGTGTTGATGTCGCCGTCGACGTAGTCGTCGTGTACGTCGCTCACCGGGCCGCCTTCGCCGCCTCGAACGCGTCCAACGCACCACTGGCCTTGAGCAACTTCGCCACGCGGTCGGTCGGCTGGGCGCCCTGGCTCAGCCACGCGATGGCGCGGTCGTTGTCGATCGAGATGATGGTCTCGGGTTGGGCGCCGGAGAGTCCGCGGGGCTGGTAGGTGCCCACGATTTCGAGGAAGGCACCCGAACGGGCCCGACGGGCGTCCGTCGCCACGACGCGATACGTCGGTTGCTTCTTCTTGCCCATCCGCACCAAACGAAGTTTCACAGCCACGTCGTATTTCCCTTCAAACCTTTTGTTCCAGAGTGATCAGAACTGGGCGATGTACCCGAGCGCACAAGTTTAGCGGTTTTTGGGAGGGGTGACCCTCCCCCCCTTCTTCTTTTTGCCCTTGGGCCCACTCGGCACGCTCGTGGCGGGCGCGGCGCTCCTCATCCCACTGGCCATCGCCTCGAAGCCCGGGGGCAGGGCGTCGCCACGTTGGGCGGCCGCGCGACTGGCCATTTGGGCCATTTTGCCCATGCCGCCGGGTAGCTGGGGCATCCCCCCACCGCTCATCTGTTTCATGGTCTTCTTCATCATCTCGAACTGCTTGAGGAGCTGGTTGACTGCCGCGACGCTCGAACCCGAACCCTTGGCGATGCGCGAGCGGCGCGACCCGTCGATGATCTGGGGGTCGCGGCGTTCGCGGCGGGTCATGGATTGGATGATGGCTTCGATCTTGTTGAGTTCGCCGTCGTCGACGTTCGCGGCGGCCTTGCGCATGTCCTTGGTCATGCCCGGCATCAGTCGCATCAGTCCGCCGAGGGAGCCCATCTTGCGGATCTGGTTGAGCTGGGCCATGAAGTCATCGAGGGTGAAGGCGCCGCTCATCATGCGCTGGGCCGAGTCGGCCATGGCCTCGGGGTCCATGCTGCGTTCGGCCTGCTCGATGAGCGAGAGGATGTCGCCCATACCCAAGATCCGCGAGGCCATCCGGTCGGGATGGAAGAGG
>JAJZFO010000281.1 GCA_021805305.1 Actinomycetes bacterium
AGAACGGCCACTCCCGAGGACGCTCGACGGTGCGGACTGATCCCCTAGGACTCCGCGTCCACGCGACGCGCGATCTCGAGGGCCTCGTGTGGCGAGAGTCCCGCGGCCGCCGCCATCCAACACGCCACCGGCGCCGCCGTGCGGTGCGACGCGTGCGCCGCGGACCCCGCGAGTTCCAGGATCCTCGTCACGTCCTCTTCGCTGGGCGCGTCGACGCCGAGTCGATCAGCGAAGGCCTGCAGCCAGGCCGGGGCAGTGCTCATGACAGCATGTTATCGACCCTGCCCATAGGTTCGGTGGCCTCGGCGCCCGGGTGACGTCGCCACCACGCCCTCACTAGGCTGAGGGTGAGGAAAATGACGTGGTCGCCCGCGGCGTCGGAGCGTGGCCGAGAAGGGGGTGAGGTGAGTCGCTCGTCACCCCAACGGCGCGTCACTCGGGTCAGCGTCGGTGCGCCGAGCGTCTCGGTTCGCGACACGCTCGCCGGGGAGGAGCCCTTAGAGATCCGCGTGCGGGGGCGATCCCTGGCCGTCACCATGCGCACCCCGGGCGACGACTTCGATCTGGCGGCCGGCTTCTTGGTCAGCGAAGGCGTGGTCTCACGCAAGGAGCACCTCACGACGATGCGCTACTGCGCCGGGGCGGGCAGTGACGGCGTCAACCGCTACAACGTCTTGGACCTCGCGCTCAGCGCCGACGTCGCGTCACCCGAGGACAGCGTGGCCCGCGCGTTCTTCACCACCAGTTCCTGCGGTCTGTGCGGCAAGGCGTCGATCGACGCGGTTCGCACGCGCTCGACGTTCGACGTGCGTAACGATCAGGTAAAGGTGTCCGCGGAGTTCCTGGTCGGCCTGCCCGAGCGACTGCGCGAGGCCCAAGCGATCTTCGCCACCACCGGCGGCCTGCACGCGGCCGCCCTGTTCCACGCCTCGACCGGTGACCTCCTGGTCCTGCGCGAGGACGTCGGCCGTCACAACGCCGTCGACAAGGTCGTGGGATGGGCCCTACGAGAGGGACGGTTACCCCTGCGAGGAGTCGTGCTCCTGGTGTCGGGCCGGGCGTCGTTCGAATTGGTCCAAAAGGCGGCGATGGCCGGCGTACCCATGCTGTGCGCCGTCTCGGCGCCGTCGTCGTTGGCCGCGGACCTGGCCGACGAGGTGGGCCTCACCCTGGTCGGCTTCCTGCGTCGCCCCTCCTTCGTGGTCTACTCCCACGCCCATCGGGTGACCACGCCGGTGACGACGCCGTCGACATCGGCGTCAGCGCCGCTCGAGACGCACCACGATTGACTTCGAGGTAGGCGTATTCGATCCGACCGCGGTGGAGTCGAGTGCCACCAGGACATTGGCCTCAGGAAAGTACGTCGCCGCACAGCCTCGCGGCGTCGGATAGGCGACGCAACGTAGGGGGCCCAGTCGTCGCTCTTCGCCGCGCCAGACACTGACGAGATCGACCAGGTCACCGTCGACCAACGAACGTTCCGCCAGGTCGTCGCCATTGACGAAGACCACCTGGCGACCACCGGTGATTCCGCGGTAGCGGTCGTCGAGTCCATAGATGGTCGTGTTGAACTGGTCGTGCGACCGCATCGTTTGCAACAAGAGGTAGCCCGGCGCCACGTCGGGGGCGTCGGGGGGGTTATGGGTGAATCGTGCCTTACCCGTGGGCGTGTGAAAGATGCGTCCGTCGTAGGGTCCTCGCGGCAGCATGAAGCCGCCCGGCTCCTGTACGCGCGCGGCGAAGTCATCGAAGCCGTCGATCACCCGCGAGATGTGTTGACGGATCACGCCGTAGTCCGCGCGCATTCGATCCCAACCCATGTCGTCGCCGAAGAGGGTCCGGCCGAGCTCGCAGATGATCGCCACTTCACTGCGCAACTCGGGCGAACCCGGTTCGAGCTGTCCCCGCGACGCGTGCACCATGCTCATCGAGTCTTCGACGGTGACGAACTGCTCACCAGAATCCTGGAGGTCGCGCTCGGTGCGACCCAGACACGGCAGGAGCAGGGCCTCGCGGCCATGGTGCAGGTGGGAGCGGTTCAACTTGGTCGCCACGTGCACACTGAGTGCGCAGCGCGCCATCGCCGCCGCGGTCACCTCGGTGTCGGGGGTCGCCGCAACGAAGTTGCCGCCCAGCGCCACGAAGACGTCGATGTCGCCGTCACGCATCGAGCGGATGGTGTTGACCGTGTCGTACCCGTGGTCGCGCGGAGGGTCGAAGGAGAACTCGGCGCCCAAGCGATCGAGGAACGCGTCGGGCATCTTCTCCCAGATACCCATCGTGCGGTCCCCCTGCACATTGGAGTGACCCCGGATCGGCGAGGGGCCCGCGCCGGGTCGCCCGATATTGCCCCGCAGTAGAAGGAAGTTCACGATCTCGCGGATGGTGGCCACGGCGTTGCGGTGCTGGGTGATTCCCATGGCCCAACACACGATGATGCTGCGCGCGGCGACGACGTCGTCGACGAACGCCTCGATGTCGGCACGCGCGATGCCGCTCAGCTCCTCGATGATCGACCACGGGGCGTCGCGCCATCCCTCGCACGCCTCGTCGAAGCCGTCGCAGTACTGCGCGATGAACGGGTGATCGATCGTCGAGGCGCGACCGCTCTCCTCGCGCTCGAGCAGGATCTTGTTGACGCCGGTGAAGAAGGCCAGGTCACCGCTCAAGCGCACCGGGATGAACCGGTCCGTCAATACCGTTCCCGCACCGACGACGCCGCGAATCGTCTGGGGGTTACGAAAGCGCGTCAGACCGGCCTCGGGGAGTGGGTTGATCGTCACGATCCGAGCGCCGCGACGCTTGGCCGTCTCCAGGGCCGAGAGCATGCGCGGGTGGTTGGTGCCCGGATTCTGCCCGACGATCACGATCAGCTCGGCGTGATCGGTGATGTCGCGCAGGCTGACGACCCCCTTGCCGACACCGATCGTCTCGGTGAGCGCGGCACCACTCGATTCGTGGCACATGTTCGAGCAGTCCGGCAGGTTGTTCGTGCCCAGTCGGCGCGCGAGCAATTGATACAAGAACGCCGCCTCGTTGCTGGCACGGCCACTGGTGTAGAACGCCGCGCGATTCGCCGAGGGCAACGACCTCAAGCGTGCGGCGGTCAGCTCGATCGCGTCACGCCACGAGATCGGTGCGTAGTGCGTCGCGCCCGGGGCCAAGTACATGGGTTCGCTCAGGCGTCCGCTGCGCTCGAGCTCGTGGTCGCTCAAGGTGCGCAGTTCCTCGATCGTGTGGCGCGCGAAGAAGTCCCGGTCGACGCGAGCCCTCGTGGCCTCCCAGGCGGCGGCCTTGTATCAAT
>JAJZFO010000269.1 GCA_021805305.1 Actinomycetes bacterium
AGGTGCGTTTCCGCGAGGCGACCGACACGAAGGAGTTCATCGCGTTGCCCGGAGTGCTCGCGCACCACGTAGAGGGGGCCTCGCTGCACCTGGAGATCGCCGGTGATCTCAACGCAATGGTCGCGCTGCTCGCCCGCCACGACCTCGAGGACCTCTCGATTCGCGAGCCGACGCTCGAGGAGCTCTTCATGAGCTTCTACGGGGTGCGCGGTGAGTAGGCGTCGTCGCACTCGTACGGCGTTGCGCTCGGTGTACGACCGATCCCTGGTCGAGCAGCGGCGCGGCCTCATCGGCTGGGTGAGCGGCATGGCCTTCTTCTGTCTCGTGATGCTCGCGATGTTTCCGACAATCCACGCCAACGCGTCGTTCTCCAAGCTGATCGAGGCGTACCCCGAGGCGCTGCGCAAGTTGTTCGACATCTCGGACTACACCACCGGGCCGGGATATCTGCGCACCGAGGTGTTCTCGTTCATGGCGCCGTTGCTGATGACCATCTTCGCCATCTTGCAGGGATCGGACCTCCTGGCGGGCGAGGAGGAGCGGCGCACCATCGACCTGCTGCTCGCCAACCCCGTCTCGCGACGGCGCGTCGTAGTGGAGAAGTGGCTGGCACTGGCCAGTGGGGTAGTGGCGCTGGGCGTCGTACTCGAGTTGCTGCTGGGTCTGATCGGCCCCCTGTTCCTCTTGCACCTGGGCTGGCGCCAGCTCTCGGCCGAAGTCGTGGGCACCGCGCTGTTCGCGCTGTTCGCCGGGACCCTGGCCCTAGCGTGGGGCGCCGCCACCGGTTCGCGCGGGTCGGCCAGGGGAGTCTCGGCGGCCGTCGCCGTCGCCATGTATCTCTTGAGTGCGCTGGCCCTGCTGGTCTCAGCGCTCAAGCCCTTCCAGTGGGCGTCCCTGTGGTACCACGCGCTCGGGGGTGATCCCCTCACGACGGGCTTTCACTATTGGCACCTGGGAGCGGTGGCCCTCGTGACCGCGATTCTTCTGGCGGCTGCGACGTTGCTGTTTGATCGTCGAGACCTCACGACCTGAGGTCCCCGCTCACCCATCGCCCGCCTCGCGTCACCACGCTGGGGTGAGTCAGCCCCGAGTCAGCCCAGAGTCAGCCCCGAGTCGGCACCGAGTCGCTCGCGGCGCCGTGACGAGTCCCCTTGGGTGCGTAGTGATCCGCGGGGGTGACCGGCCCGGTAGGCTCGCACGCGCTACGCGACGGCGACGATGGTCGCAGGTGGGACACCGGCTCCCCGGCTCCCCGACGACGGAGTCGAGCGCTATGACGAGGGGATGTTTCGATGACTGTGGATGTGGCTCGCCTCGGGGGAACATATCGCGTGGCCGATGGACTGCACTTGACCCGGATGGGATACGGGGCCATGCAGTTGGCGGGCCCCCACGTCTTTGGGCCACCCGCCGACCGCGACGCGGCCGTCGCGGTGCTGCGTGAAGTGGTGGCGTCGGGCGTCAATCACGTCGACACCAGCGACTACTACGGTCCTCACATCACCAACCAGATCATCAAGGAGGCGCTCCACCCCTACGGCGACACATTGCACCTGGTGACCAAGGTTGGCGCGCGCCGCGACGAGAAGGGCGGTTGGCCGCACGCACGCACGCCCGCCGAACTGCGACAGGGTGTCTACGACAACCTCGAGAACCTTGGACTCGACGTCCTCGACGTGGTCAACCTACGCGTGGGTGGGCTGAGCGCCCCCGAGCCCGGTTCGATCCACGAGGGTTTCGCCGCGCTGGCCGAGCTGCAACGAGAGGGGGTGATCCGGCACCTCGGCCTGAGTACGGTGTCGTCCCAACAGATCGCCCAGGCCCAGGACATCGCTCCCGTCGTGTGCGTACAGAACTTCTACAACATCGCGAATCGAGACGACGATGACCTCATCGATTCGCTCGCCGAACAGGGCATCGCCTACGTGCCCTACTTCCCCCTAGGTGGTTTCACGCCGTTGCAGTCCGACATTCTTGAAGGCGTCGCTCGACGTCTCGCGAGCACGCCCATGACGGTCGCGCTCGCCTGGCTGCTGCAGCGCTCACCCAACATCTTGTTGATCCCCGGCACGTCGTCGCTCGCCCATCTGCGCGAGAACTTGAGTTCACTGACGATCGAGCTCAGCGACGATGACCTGCGTGAACTTGACACCATCGCGCGACGATGACCCGTCACCGAGGTGACCCGAGAGGACTCGAGCACCTCGCGTGTCCCCAACTGGTGCACAACGCGGCCATCGGCCCTCAGCGGCGAGCTCAGGCGCTGAGGAGTTTCGCGGGACCCGGTCGGGCGAGCGCGTTGACCACGTCGAGATTGTGCTGAGTGCACGACCGGAGCCACGCCAGGGATGGGGGGGACAGCCGTTCGCAGATCCAGTCCCAATGCATCGAGACGATGTCGCCCGGGCGAAGGGTGGGGACGCCCGCGGCGGCGCCGACGTGATGGTGGGCCTCTTCGATCCGCTCCTCGGCCAACGTGAGACGCGAGCCGACGAACGTCAGCGGACGGCTCGTCACGAGGGCGATGTCACCCTCGAGGCTCTCGACGCGGCCCCAGCGGATCCGGCAGCGGTCGAGTACGTCGAGGGGCGGTCCCTCGACGCCTGCGCGAAGCAGCCCTAACCAGGGGTAGACGGCGAAGACGTGGAAGCTGTGCTGGGCCAGCGCCCCGGTCACCGCCGCGGCGAGCACCGCGTCGACGTCTCGACCGGTGCGACGAGAGAAGCGGTCCTCCAGCGACCTCACGAGGGCACTCAGGGGGACGTGGTGAAGGAGATCATTTCCCAGCCAGTACGCCCTGACCACTCGCCGGTCGAGGGGGTCGTCGATGCCGTTGGCGCCCGCGATGAGTTCCAGGTAGGGCCAGGCCCCGTCGAACTGCGTGGCGAGGTGCGCGAGGTGATCGACGTCGGATCCCTCGACCATCGCCTCGCGCAACCCGTCGGGGTCTGCGGGGCCGCACAGCTCGAGTGCGTTCGGTGGGTAGGCGTAACGCGCGAAGAGCACCGGTCCCTCGTCGTGACTAGCGCGCGACCCCCTCATGAACGCGGGCCCAGCGCCCAGCGATAACCTGGCCGCCTCGTCGCGGCGGCCACGAGGGTGAGCAGGGTGCCGGTGCCGATGAGGGCCAAGCCCAGCACCGCGGGGGCGTTGGAGGCGCCGCCGGCAATCTCCTGGAGCGCCCACGTCACGACGGCGGCCCCCACCAGTATCGACGTGACGTCGAGCGCGCGCGCCCTCGAGAGGGCGATCATCCAGGTCGCCACGTAGAGCGCGAGCAGGACCCCCGTCGCGGCGAT
>JAJZFO010000326.1 GCA_021805305.1 Actinomycetes bacterium
GTCGTCTCGTCCATCGCGAGTGGGGACCGGGGGCTCGTCGAGGAGGTGCTCGCGCGCCACGGGGTGCGCGACGAGTCCCGTTTGGGCAACGTGGAGCGTACGGCGCTGGCCTGCCCCGCCCTGCCGACCTGCGGTCAGGCGCTCGCGGAGTCCGAGCGGCGCCTGCCCTCGCTGGTCGGCGACCTCGAGCAGACCATGGCCCGCACCGGACTCGCGTCGCGCCGGCTCCAACTTCGCATGACCGGATGCCCCAACGGCTGCGCACGACCCGCCGTGGCCGAGGTGGGAGTCGTGGGGCGTACCAAGAACTCCTACGACCTCTACCTGGGCGGGGGGCCGCGGGGGGATCGTCTGGCGGCCCTGCATCAGGAGAAGCTCAAGCTCGAGGAGATCCGCGCGGTGCTCGAGCCGCTGCTCGAGCGATGGCGCGACGAGGGCGACGCCGGGGAGTCCTTCGGCGACTTCTACGACCGCGTCCTGGGGTCGTGAGCGTCTACCTCGTCGGCGCGGGGCCCGGCGCCGGTGACCTGTTGACCCTGCGCGCGCTGCGCCTCCTCGAGCGAGCCGACGCGGTGGTCCACGACCGTCTGGTGGGCCCGGAGGTGTTGTCGCTGATCGCGCCGCGCGCGGAGCGAATCGACGTCGGGAAGTCTCCGGGCGCCGGGGGCGACCAGGCTCGTATCAACGAGCTACTGGTCGAGTTGGCGTCGCACCACGAGGTCGTGGTGCGACTCAAGGGCGGCGATCCCTTCGTCTTCGGGCGCGGTGGGGAGGAGGCGCGGTTCCTCGCCGCGCGCGGGATCCCCGTCGTGGTCGTCCCCGGCGTATCGTCGGCCTTCGCCGCCCCGGCGCTCGCGGGGGTCGCGGTGACGCATCGCGGTCTCGCCCAGGGGGTGTGCGTCGTCACCGCCCTCGCCGAATCCGGTGCCGATGTCGATTTCACGGCCTTGGCCCTGCCGCAGCTCACCCTGGTGATACTCATGGGCGTGGCGCAGCGCGCACGCATCAGCGCGCAGCTCCAGGCCGGTGGTCTGGACCCCTTGACACCCACGGCCGTGGTGCACGCGGCCTCGACGCCGCGCCAGCGCGTCGTGCGCTCTGCGCTACGCGACCTCGCCTGTCTCGACGTCGCGGCCCCGGCCGTGATCGTCGTGGGCCCGGTCGCGGAACTGGAGTTGGGCCTGTCAGAGGTCATCGAGGAACTGGTGGCGTCCGGGTGATGCTGCCCCTGGCCCTCGACGTGTCGGGACGCGACGTCCTCGTCGTGGGGATGGGCCGCGTTGGTTCGCACAAGGCCCGCCTGCTCGTCGACGCGGGGGCCCGGGTCCACGTGATCGCCGCGGCGCAGCTGGTGCCAGCGCCCGAGGGGCTGGCCTCGTTGCACCTGCGGGAGTATCGGACCGGGGACGCCGCCGGTCGCTTCCTCGTGGTGTCGGCCACCGGTGACGCGTCGGTGGACGACGTGATCGTCGCCGACGCCGCCGCTCACCACACGTTGCTCAACGTGGTGGACGACCCGGCGCGCTGCAATTTCTACTTCACCTCGGTGCACCGCGACGGCGACGTCACCATCTCGGTCTCGACCTCGGGCGCCTCACCCTCGCTGGCTCAATGGATCCGCCGTCGCGTCGAGCAGACCCTGCCGCCGGGCCTGGGCCGCGTGGCGGCGACGCTGCGCGCCGAGCGGGCGGCATTGCACGCCCGGGGCGAAAGCACGGAGCGTGACTGGAGCGCGCGCGTCGCGCAACTGGTCCAGGAGGAGGAGTCGGGCTAGTCAGTGATGATGGCGTCGACGGTGTCGATGTCATCGACGCTCACCCGTGGTGCGGGCCCGTCCTCCTTGGCGCCGCGGACCCACGACGCCGCTGCGGCGAGGAGACTGGCGACGATCGCGAAGTCGAGCGCCGCGTGCAGGCCCGCACGAAAGGAAGAGCCGATGAGCGTCGGGAAGAAGCTGTGTCCGAGGAGCGTCGTCCGCTGGGCGGAGCTGAGTTGGGCCAGGGTGCTCGCCCCGAGTAGATGCTCGATGGGATTCACGCCGAGGAACGCCGCGAACAGAGTGGCGATCGGCGGCAGGTGCGAGGCGTGCGCCGCCTGCGCGACGGGAACGCCGTGGGCGACGAGTCCGTGGTAGAGGTTCGTCGAGAGTGTCGAGGAGAGTCCGAAGATGAGCAGGGTGAAGAAGAGGCCGATCGAGAAGACCTGCGCGGAGTTCTGGAAGGTGGTGTTCATCCCCGAGCCCGCACCGCGGTGCTCGGGTGGCAACGAGTTCATCACGCCGGCTCGATTGGGTGAACCGAAGGCCGCCATCGACATTCCGGTGAAGAAGAGTATGACGCCGAAGACCCAGTAGTGGAAGTCGACCGGCAGGGTCTCGAGCAGGACGAAGCAGATAGCGGTGCCCAGCATCCCCCCGGTCGCGAACGGCCGTGCGCCGAAGTGGTCTGAGAGATACCCACTCAGGGGGCCCGCGATGAGCATGCCGACGGTGAGGGGGATCATCGCCACCCCGGCCCACAGCGGCGTGCGCTCGAAGCTGTAACCGTGCAGTGGGAGCCAGATCCCCTGGAGCCAGATGACCAACATGAACATCAGACCGCCCCGGCTCAACGCGGCGAGGAAGCTAGCGCTGATCCCGGCGGTGAAGGGACGGATGGCGAACAGGGGTAGGCGGAACATCGGCGTGGCGACCCGGCGTTCGATCACCGCGAAGGCCACCATCGTCGCCACGCCGACGCTCACGCATCCCAGGACGAGGGGGCTCGACCAACCCATCGTGTGTGCGCCGTAGGGCTCGATGCCGTAGGTCAGGCCCACCATGATCAGTACCATGCCGACGGCGAAGGTGGCGTTGCCGAGCCAGTCCACGTGGGCGCGGTGACGCTCGCCGAGTTCGCGGAGCGCCACGTAGCCCCAGACGGTGCCCAGGAGCCCGACGGGCACCGAGACCAGGAAGATCAGGTGCCAGTCGAAGGGCGCCAGGAGCCCCCCCACGATGAGCCCGATGAACGTGCCGCTGAAGGCGGCGGCCTGGTTGACCCCCATGGCCAGTCCTCGCTGGTGTCGGGGGAAGGCGTCGGTGAGGATGGCCGACGAGTTGGCCATCAGCATGGCGGCGCCCAGCGCCTGGAAGAGTCGCATGACGATCAGCCACAGACCCGCGGCGTGGCCGTGCATCCACGTGATCGAGAGCAACGCGGAGAAGAAGGTGAAGATGGCGAAGCCGGCGTTGTAGATCCGCACCCTCCCGTAGATGTCACCCAGCCGGCCCAGGCTCACGACGAGGACGCTGGT
>JAJZFO010000049.1:0-1088 GCA_021805305.1 Actinomycetes bacterium
CTCGGACTGCCCTCGCAGATGAAGAAGTATGTGTTGGACGGCACGGTGAAGTCCTTCGAGCTGTGGAACCCGGTGAACCTGGGTCGCCTGGCCGGCTTCGCCGTCGCGAACCTGGCCTCGGGCACCATCAAGATCGCCGCGGGTCAGAAGTTCAACGCGCCGGGACTCGGTGAGTACACCATCCTGCCCCCGGCCGCGGGCACCGGTCCCTCGGTGGTCCTCGGACCGCCCTTCGTCTTCACCAAGGCGAACGTGGCCAAGTTCAACTTCTAGTTGAAGATGAGACCCCCGCCGCGCGTCGCGGCGGGGGTCTCATCGCATCCGCTGTGTCCACCTTCACCGGTGCTCCCCCCCCGCACAGCGTACGAACCCCCGCCGAGTCACTCGGCGGGGGTTCGTCGTTGCGCGAGGAACGGTGGAACTAGACGACGACCAGTTCGATGCCGAGTAGTTCGGACACGGCGCGCAGTTCCGCCAGTCGGTGGCCCGTCCCGAGGGCCCAGTGGTGGGCCACCGCGGTCGCACTCCAGGCGTCACACCACTCGCCCGGGTCGCGACCGAAGTCGACGCGCGATGTCGTGTTCCCGATCTGCAGCAACTCACCCTGCACGACCTCACCCTCGGAGGCCACGAATCGCAGAGAGCCGTCGCGCAGTTGCGTGAGTCCGAGGGCCGTGACCGGTCCGTGTTTCACGTCGAACTCGACCGAGATGCCCCAGCCGCGCTTCCCGTGGAAGACACCCAGGCCGCGTAGCACTGGCCGCCGGTCACTGATGGCCAGATGGGCGGGTCCATCGTGACCCATCTCGACGACACCGTCGACGAAGTTGAGGGCCTGGAGCTCGGTGAAGGAGCCTCCGGCACCCAGCCGGTCCATCACCATCATCGCAACTGACGTCCGCAATTCGTATTCGCCACACACGGGGCGATGGGCGGCGGTGAGTAGAGACGCCCCCAGGATCATCCCGGCCGCCAAACGCTCGTGCTGTTCGCCCTCAAGGCCGCGGTGGTAGTACGCCATCGAGTCGAGATCGAAGTCGGCGACGAGTCGCTCCATGCCGATGGCCACCCGCAATGACCAGTCCAGG
>JAJZFO010000049.1:1098-3282 GCA_021805305.1 Actinomycetes bacterium
TCGGCAGCGACCGAGTCGAGTAGTTCGAACGTCTCGCGCACCTCGTGCAGGAGGAGCCGTACGTCATCGTCACCCACCTGAGCCACACGGACGCGGAGGTCGTCGATCTCGAGGACTTCGACGTGCCCACCGAGTCGCGCGGGGATGAGCGTGAGATCCGTCGACACGTCGTACATGCCCGGATAGAGATGGCCTAACAAGCCGTGACGCCCGCCGCGCAGCGCCCGCGCCACTGACGCCGCCCGCACCCAACTCTCGATCCGCCGCCACGCCCGTTCGTCCGCCAAGTACCCCGAGACGGAGCGGAAGGACAGCCCGCACCGTTCGAAGGAGTTGGCCATCTCGGGCAGCGGGCACGCACCGCAGTAGGCGAGCCACGCGCCGGTGTCGAAGGTGGCGTGATCCATGGCCTCGGTCGGTTGGAGATTGATGAAGAGGACTTCGGCCTTCGTTCGAAGGGCGATCGGCACCACCATGGTGGCGGTCATGTACGTCGTCAGGAACATGACGATGAGGTCACAGCCGGCGGCGCGCAATGTCTCCGCGGCGAGGTCCGCCTCTTGGGCGTCGGAGATGAATCCCACGTCCACCACCTCGGCGTCAAATCCGGTGATGCGGCGCGACACCTCGGCGGCCGACGCCTTCAACTGGGGAAGGAGAGTGGGGAACTGGGGCCAGTACGTGCCGAGCCCCCCGGCCACCAATCCGATCCTGGGCCGGGCGTTCCTCACCGCGGAGCGACGAAACGCCCCCACTTCGATCTGGCTCATCATGCCATCCCCCCTGAGGTCGTCCACGTGACGAACTCGACCCCTCAACTATGGCATCCCGGGTTGACACGTTTCAACATCTGTGGGGCGATTGCGACTACATTTCTCTCCCATGGCCCTGGACCCCGAACTGATGGCACTCCTCGGTGGCCCCGCCACCTCCGACCTCGACGACATCGCCGGATCGAGGGAGCGGGCCGCGGCAATCACCACCGAAGCGATCGCCGCACGCCGCACACCGCCGGGCGTCACCTGGCGCGACACCACGATCAGGAGTGGCGACGGGTATGCGCTGGGAATACGCGTCTACTCATCAAGTGACCGTTCGACGCCGGGCGGGGCCCTGCTCTTCGTGCACGGCGGCGCCTTCGTCTTCGGCGACTTGGAACTCGAACATGATCGCTGCACGTTCTACGCGGCGCACGCCGACGTGACGGTGGTGTCGGTCGACTATCGCCTGGCCCCGGAGTTCCCCTACCCGGCGGCGCACGAGGACGTGTGGGCGGCTCTCGCGTGGCTGATCGACTCGGCGGCGGAGCTCGGCGTCGACGCCGGACGGATCTGCCTCGGTGGTGCAAGTGCGGGAGGCTCTCTCGCCGCCGGCGTCGCCCTTCGCTGCCGGGACGGGTCTGGTCCATCGCTCGCCTCTTTGATGTTGATCTACCCGGCGCTCGACGATCGGGGCGCCACCTCGTCGATGTCGAGGTACGAGGAGTACGACCCCTGGGACGCCCGACGGTCGCGCCAGATGTGGCCGCTCTACCTCGGTCGCGAAGGAGCGGCGCCGACGTACGCCGCGCCCGCTCGGGCCGAGACTGTGGACCGCCTCCCTACCACTTTCCTGATGAGTTGCGAGGAGGACCCCCTGCGTGACGAGGACCTCGCGTTCGCCCTGCGATTGTTGGACGCGGGAGTGAGCGTGGAACTCCACCACTACCGCGCCACGTACCACGCCTTCGACGTGATTGGCCCCGAGACCTCGATCGGCCGACGGGCCCTCGCGGACCAAGCGGACTTCCTTCGTCGCACCGTCGGCGGGCGTGACCCCGAGACGTTGGCAGTGACCGATCGGAACTAGCGGCTCCGCGCACGGTCAGCCCGGGGCCACCCGGTCCAAGGTTCAGGTACGGGGTCGATAATCTTGAGAGGGCCGACCGCAGGTCACGGCGAACGATGGTGTCCGTCGACGTTGCGTCGAGTGCTCGGACGATCTCGATGCGGTGGGGCCCGGAGGTTAGACGTCGCTGCCGAGAGAAGTGCTCACGTGAGAGGGTGACGAATGGAAGACTCGCGCCGAGAGTCACCGGCGGGTTGGCCACGTCGACTGTCGCGTCGCGGCCCGGCGATGGTGAAGTGGATTTCGGCGCCCCCGCACGCGTTGTTGCCTCCGCTCCCCACCCGCGACGCAGGGCCC
>JAJZFO010000354.1 GCA_021805305.1 Actinomycetes bacterium
TCGTCTGGGCGCGCCACGACACATCGGGGGTGCCCAGTAGACGGTGCGCGTTCGAGGGATCGCTCGCCACGATGACGGCTCGACATTGGTAGTGGCGCTCGGGAGTGATCACACCCCGGGCACTGATCGACACCGCCGGCTCACCCAGACGCAACTGGGTGCGTGACAGAGCTGAGGCCATCGCCTCGGGGAGAGCCACGACGCCGCGCGGGTGCGTGCCGGGGCGCCCGGTGAGCAGGCTCTTGAGCACGAGCTCGCAGTAGTGCCAGGACGTCGCGAGTTCGTCGTCGAGCAGTGCGCCGCGAAGAAAGGGCCCGAGCAAGCCGTCGATGGTGCGCGCGCGTACGCCGCACTCGAGCAGGGCGCGGCGCGTGGTGGTGTCGGGGCCCCGTAGCAGGTGGGCGGCCGACTGGCGTCGAATCTTCAAGAACAGTCGCGCCAGACGCAGGGCGTCGCCGGGGGAGAGGTCGGGGTGACGAAGCGAACCGCGCGCGTGACGAAGCCGGTATCGGGGATCGCCCACGGTCACGGCGTCGCGTCCGTCGCCGAAGCGGATCTCGGGGGCGAACGAGCGCAGGTCGAAGTCCTCCAGCACCCCCGTCGCGATCAGCTCGGGGTAGGCCGGATTGATGAGTTGGAAGCCCTCGTCGAGGACGAAACCCACCGTCGTCGACGACGCCAGTCGCCCACCCACGCGGTCCGCGCGGTCCAGGACAAGGACGGCGACTCCCGCGGCGTGCAGGACCTGGGCGGCGCGAAGGCCCGCGAGCCCCGCGCCCACGATCACCACGTCGGCGTCGTCACTCATCACTCGACCCGTCCGCGTGAAGCGCTCGGCTTAGGCGCCCGCGACGACGCCCCGAGGACACGTCACGAGAGGACGGCCGCGTCGATGCGCGTCATCACGTCGTCGGTCAGCAGCGCCACGACGTCGAGCGCCGACATGTTCTCGCGAACCTGCGCCGCCGAGGACGCGCCGGTGATCACCGAGGAGACGTGAGGGTTCTTCACGCACCACGCGAGCGCCAGCTGGGCCACCGTGACGTCCAGCTCGGCCGCAATGGCTATCAAGGCGTCGACCTTACGCAGTCGCGCGGGGTCCGTGAGCGAGGCCCGAAGCCACTCGTAGCCCGCCAGCGCGGCGCGCGAGCCCGCGGGTACGCCGTTTTGATACTTACCCGTCAAGAGGCCCGAGGCGAGTGGCGACCAGATCGTGGTGCCGATGCCGAGGTCCTCGTAGAGGCGCGCGTACTCACGCTCGACGCGGTCGCGGTGCAAGAGGTTGTACTGCGGCTGCTCGACGACGGGCTTGTGCAGGTGGTGGCGCTCGGCGATCTCCCACGCCGCGCGAATCTCGTCGGCCGACCACTCCGACGTCCCCCAGTAGAGGGCCTGACCCCGGGCGACCATGTCGCTCATGGCCCAGACCGTCTCCTCGATGGGGGTGTCGGGGTCGGGGCGGTGACAGTAGACCAGGTCGACGAAATCGAGCCCGAAGCGTTCGAGGGATCCCTCGATGCCCTGGGAGAGGTACTTGCGGTTCAAGGTGTTCTTCATGTTGACCGCGTCGTGGATGCCCCAGTAGAGCTTGGTCGAGACCACGTACTCGTGACGCGCCCACCCCAGTACGCGGAACGCGGCTCCCATGACGCGCTCGGATTCGCCTCCGGCGTAGGACTCGGCGTTGTCAAAGAAGTTGACGCCCGCTTCCTTGGCCACCGCGAGGCACTCGGCGGCCTGGGCGGCGGATTCGAGTTGGCTGGCGTTGGCGAAGGTGACCCAACTCCCAAAGGACAGCACGCTGACCTTCAGGCCGGTGCGACCGACGCGACGATATTGCATTTCTGCCATGTTTGCTCCTACGAAGGGGGTTCGCAGAACAGGTTAGGCGGCGTTAGGCGGCGGTCTTGCGCGCCACGTCAGGCCAGTGCTCGAAGGACACGTCCGACGCGGCGGGCTTCTTCAGCAGTGCCACCACGCCGGCGACGGCGGCGACCACCGCGAGGAGCAACACGACCTTCATGATGACTTTGACGAATCCCATGGACCCACAATACTCGTCGTCCCCTGGACATATCGTGACCGCGCGGTACAATGGGGGAGTGATGAACGGACGCCGCGAGCTGCTTCTTCGATAGGGCGAGCACGCGCTCGCCCGTCGCCCCCGCTGATGCGGGGGTTTTTTGTTTCTCGCGCGACCAACGAGTGAAAGGATCACAATGCGGTCTCACCCCCAGCAGCCGAGTCCCATGGCCTTTAAAAAATACCGCGCCACCGTGCCGGTGGACCTCGCGGACCGCACCTGGCCCGACAAGCGATTGGTGAAGGCACCGATCTGGTGCAGCGTGGACCTGCGTGATGGCAATCAGGCGCTGATCGACCCCATGGACCTCGAGCGCAAGAACGCCATGTTCGACCAGTTGGTCGCGATGGGCTTCAAGGAGATCGAGGTCGGGTTCCCTTCGGCATCTCAGCCCGACTTCGACTTCGTGCGCCACATCATCGAGAACGATCGGATTCCCAAGGACGTCACGATCCAAGTCCTCACGCAATCGCGCCCGGAACTGATCCGGCGAACCTACGAGTCCCTCGTGGGCGCCCGACGCGCCATCGTGCACTTCTACAACTCCACGTCCACCCTGCAGCGCCGGGTGGTCTTCGCCTTGGACAAGGATGGCGTCAAGCAGATCGCTCTGGACGCGGCGCGACTGTGCAAGAGCCTCGAGGGCACCTCGCCGTCGACGGAGTTCCTCTATGAGTACTCGCCCGAGAGTTTCACCGGGACCGAGTTGGACTACGCGCTCGAGGTCTGCAACGACGTCGTCGCCGTCATCGATCCGAGCCCGGATCGCCCGTTGATCTTGAACTTGCCCGCGACCGTCGAGATGTACACGCCCAACCTCTACGCCGACGCCATCGAATACTTCTTGCGCCACGTGCACCGACGCGATTCGATCGTCCTGTCGCTGCACCCCCACAACGACCGTGGTACCGGCGTCGCCGCCGCCGAGCTAGGGGTCCTGGCGGGTGCCGACCGGGTCGAGGGGACGCTGTTTGGCAACGGTGAACGCACCGGAAACGTCGACGTGGTGAATCTGGCGCTCAACCTCTTCTCCCAGGGCGTCGACCCCGAACTCGACGTGCGCGACATCGACAAGGCGCGCCACGTGGCCGAGTACGCCAATCGACTGCCGATCCACCCGCGTCACCCCTACGTGGGCGAACTCGTCTACACGGCGTTCTCGGGTTCGCACCAGGACGCCATCAAGAAGGGCATGAC
>JAJZFO010000292.1 GCA_021805305.1 Actinomycetes bacterium
CGGGCTTCGTCCTGGAGCGAAGGGGGCACCCGCTCGGGACCGTCCACCCCGTCACCCTCACGCTGAGTGGACCCGAGTTCAAGCGCGGCGACGTCGTCGTGAGGTTCTTCCACGGTCGATTCGTGCCCCTCGACACCCTCACCATGAACGCGAAAGTGGTCGTCACCCTCCACGGTGTGACCGAGTTCGCGGTCGTCGCGCCCAAGCGGTGACCTCCCTTTGAGAGATCTCGACGGATCCTTCGTCGAGTGCCCGCAAGGATGAGTCGCGACCTCGTCTCGCGGCGCCCGAGCGAGCCCACGGCGGCGTCCACGACGTTGACCACGACGGCGACCACGACCACGGCGGCGACCACGGTCGCTCGCGTGTCCTCGCGAGGGCGGCCCCTCGAGGGGACCGACCTGGGGGAGAGCGCGGGCTGGAGCGTGGTCGCGGTGATGATCCTCCTCACGGGTCTCAAGGTCTGGGCGGGCCAACTCGAGCTGCCCGGCGCCCTCGGGCTCTCGCTGCTCCTCATCGTCGTCGCGATGCTCGCGCTGATCGTCATCTGGTCGCGCCCGAACCTCGCGCGAGTGGTCCCGGTCGTCCTCCTCATGGCCGCCATCGCCGGGTTCGTCGCGATGGTCGTGCTCCTGGTGCTCGGCAACCCCACTTATGGCACCGACGAGATCGCCTTCGACCAGTACGCCGCGGCGATGGCGATGCACGGCGTCGATCCCTACCTGCACTCGATGGCTCCGTCGTTGGCGCTCTATGACGTTCCCGATATCTTCCGGACGTTCTTGCTCAATGGTCACGTCGTGAGCAGCCTCTCGTACCCGGCCGGATCCTTCATCGCCTACATCCCGAGTCTGCTCCTGGGGATGCACATGCAGGCCGCCGTCGCCACCGACAGCCTCGCCTGGGTGCTCGCCATGGTGCTCGCCTGGCGGCTGCTCCCCGCGGCGATCTCGTGGTTGGCACCACTGCTCCTGCTCTCGCAGGTCCTCATCGGCTACAGCGCCGGCGGTGTCACCGACACGTTGTACCTCCCCTTCCTCGTCGTCGGCCTCTGGCGCTGGGACCGCTACGGCGACGTCACGGAGACCTCGTGGGCCCGGTGGGTCGGACCCGTCGCCGTGGGACTGGCCTGCGCGATCAAGCAGACGCCGTGGTTCGTCGTGCCCTTCCTCGTCGTCGCCACGTGCTACGAGGCGTCGCGCCGGGGACAGCGATGGTGGGTCGTGGGCGGTCGCTACGCGGGAATCGTCCTCGGCGTCTTCGCACTCGTCAACGCGCCCTTCATCGTGAGCGCCCCCGGGGCGTGGCTGCGCGACGTCGTCATCCCCCTGACGTCGCCCACCGAGCCGGGCGGGCAGGGATTCGTCGGGTTGACCCTCTTCGCGCGACTCGGGGGACAACTGCACTTCTACACGTGGGCGGGAGCCGCGGCGTTGCTCGGTGCGCTCGGCGCGTTCATCGGTTGGTACCGGCACCTGAAGCGAGCGTGGGTGTTTCTGGTCGCGTTCGTGTTCTTCTGGCCCACGCGTTCCTTCGGCTCGTACCTGATCATGCTCCTGCCGGCCGCCCTCGTCGCCGCCACGTCGGTGCGTGCGTCGGGAAACGGGGAACTTCCCCTCGCTCGCGTCGCGCGGTGGGCCAGCGTCGGTGTCGTGGCGGTGGGTGTCGCCTGTGGCGTCGCGGCGACCTCGCTCGCCCCGGCCCTCGACCTGCGCGTCCTCGGCGAGGTCTCCACCGGACAGTTGCAGTCGATCGACTTCCTCCACGTCGCCGTGGCCAATTCATCGGGCTCGGAGGTCACTCCGCACTACGCGGTGACCCCGACCGGACAGATCTCCTCCTTCTGGCGCGTGGTCTCGGGACCGCGCGTGTTGGCACCGCACTCCTCCTCCCGCGTCGTCCTCGAAGCCCCCAACGCCCAGTCCATGCCGTCGATCGTCGGCGGCTTCATCGTCGACGCGTTCACCGCCTCGCCCGCGCAGATGGCCACGACCTCAGAGGTCCGTCTCAATCAGACCGGCGCGGTCCTCTCGCCAGAGGACGTCAATGCCCCCCAGCCAGTGGGGCGGCGGATCGACATGCGGGTCCAGCTGGTCGATCGGGTGGGAGACGCGGTACATCGCGCCGGCGTCCGCGTCGACCTGGGACAGGTCGTCTACCAGCAATCGGGACTGCAGTACGGCGAAGCGTCCATCAATGGGGAGGCGGAGGGCCAGACACCGGTGGGGGCGCTGACCGATTCGTCGGGTGTCGCGGACTTCGAGGTGGTGGGGGTGCAGGCCCAAAGTGTCCCGACCTTCTTCCAGGCGTGGGTGGTCCGAGGGGGGCGACCGCCCCAGAGCTATTCCAACACGGTCTCGGTCCAATTCGTGGCGACCCGGCAGCACCGCGGGCGCTGAGTCGCGCGAGTCGGTCGAAGAACCGTTGGTCTCGGCGGGCCCCAGAGGAGGTGTCGAGGTGACGGGGCACCACGTTGCTCTCGCGACGCGGACCCACCCGACGAGCCGAGTCACGTCGCCACGATCGCTCGGCGCAGTCCTTCCCCGTGGTGCGGCGCGCCGATTCATCCCACGACCAGGGATGTTCAGCGGTCGAAGTCGGTCAGGACCGCCGCACCGGTGAAGCGGTCGTGCGCGAGGTCACTGAGGGCCTGGTCCGCGCGGTCGAAGGGGTAGGGGTGGGTGGTGACACGGATACCGATGCGCTGGGCGATCTCGAGGAAGTCACGACCATCGCGCCGGGTGTTGGCGGTGACACTGAGCAGGCACCTCTCCTGGAACAGGTGTCGTTGGTAGTCCAGGGCCGGAACGGGACTCAGGTGGATCCCCGCCACCGCGAGCACCCCGCCACGGTCGAGCGCGGCCAGGGCGACTGGGACGACGTCGCCCACCGGCGCGAAGAGGATCGCGGCGTCCAAGGGTTCTGGCGGCGGGTCGTAGGTGTCGCCCGCGCTCTGCGCCCCGAGCGCGAGGGCCAGATCGCGCGCGGCGCGCGAGCGCGTCATCACGTGGACTCGCGCACCCTGGGCGAGGGCGACCTGTGCGGTGAGGTGGGCTGACCCGCCGAAGCCGTAGATGCCGAGACGCCCGCCCGGAGGGAGATTGGCGCGACGCAGGGCTCGGAACCCGATGATGCCCGCGCACAACAGTGGCGCCGCGGTGACGTCGTCGATCCCTTCGGGTAGCGGGTAGACGAAGTCCTCGTTCGCGAGAGCGTACGTGGCGTAGCCGCCGTCGACGTCCCAACCGGTGAAGATCGGTTCGAGGCAGAGGTTC
>JAJZFO010000175.1 GCA_021805305.1 Actinomycetes bacterium
GCCGGCGACTCGTTGGTGCGCATCAGGGGACTCGAGGGATCAAATCGCGTGCACGCCACCTCGACGTCGGGAAAGACCCGTAGCGCCCGGCGCAGTAGCGCGTCGACGCGCTGATCCTCGGCCGCGGCGCGCGGCACCTTGATGTTCACGTCGCTAGCCATCGCGTGGGCGGAGGCCACGACCATATCGCTGAGGAGCTCAACCGGCACCGGAGGCTCCCGTCGTGGCCTGGGTGACCGGCGGGGGGGGTGGTGGAGGCGCGGCGGTGGTGGTGGTCACGGGCGCCGGTGCCGGTGCCGCCACCGGAGCCGGCGCGCTCGTGGAGGTCACGGCGCCCGCGCTACTCGTCGAGGACGAACCCCCAGCTGATCGCGCGGGTGAGGACGTGGCGGGTGACTGGGTGGTGACGGGCGATCCGACCGGAGAACCTGCCGCACTCGCCTGTGCGACGGCCGCGGCCGCCTGGGCCGTGGCCGCCGCGATCGAGGCGCTGATCGACGCGGAGATCGACGACGCGGTCGCACTGGCGTTCTGGGCGGTCGACGTCAAGGCCGAGACGATGCGACGATCATTGGCCAGCGTCGCGCTCAGGCTCGCCAGTTTCTGCGCGTTGAGGGCGCTCTGGCGCGAGACGTAGGCCGGCACGCTGGTCGTCGTGGTCGACGTGGTCGGCACGGTCGCGCCGACGAACGCGTTGGCCAGTCCCGTGCCGATGATGGCGACCGAGGTGACGACCGCGGTCGGCAGGACTCGCCGTCGCATGGTCGAGCGGTTCAGGGTCCGCGAGGTGCGAGCACGGCTGACGGCGCGCCGGTGGCTCGCCGCCAGGAGCTCGTCGGGGACGATGGCGTCATAATCATCGTCGCCGGGGAACGGGCGCGGGCCATTCTTGTCAGTCGTCATTGCCCTGTCCCGAATCGGCACCCGAGTAGCCGCTCGCGCCCGAGGCCCCCGTGGTGGTGTGCGTCACGGGGGCCACCGTCGTGCTGGTGGTGCTGGTGGTGCTAGTGGTGGTCGGCGACACTCGCTCGGTCGTGGTGGGCGTCGCCGGCTCGCGGCGCGAGGGGGCGGACGTCACCGTGGGCGCGTGCGTCACCCGCGTGACGACGGGCACGGCCACGCGGAAGTGACTCAGTGACGCCTCGTAGGCCACCTGTTGCTTCAGGTGCGCCAACTCGGTCTGCGCCGCGGTGATCTCTGAACCCAATTGCTGGGCCTGGGCCGCGAGGTAGTCCACCTCGGGGGTCACCACGTCACGCGCCAGCGTGGTGGTGGTGTCTCGTCCCGCCGCGGCCGAGGAGGGTACGGGCGAACGCACGATGGCGGCGGCCCCTCCGACGATGGCGCTCGTCGTCACGACGACCCCCACCCAACGAACTCGTCCTCTCATCTCTCCTCCTTCGCGTCGGCGTCGCCCGAAAGGGCCCACGCGCACGCACGCCTCGACGTCACGAATGACGACGGCGAGGTGGATTCGCGATGCGATGGGTGCCTCGAGTGACTCGGTGACTGGATCATGGGTTCAAGTATGGGAATCCTTTCTTGCCCCGAGATGTGACTTAGATGAGAGAAATCTCATCTTCCACGGGTGCTCCACGGCGCCCGGCGCGACCCGGCCCGAAAGATCACTCACCGCCAACGCGGGCGTGCCGTGCGAGGATCAGCGCTGGTGGTGTCCTCGACGCGTAATCACCCTCGCGGCTTGCGAGCCACCGCGAGGGTGAAATAGCCCCACGGACGCGGACCGCCCGCGTGCCGCTGCTCGATCACCTCGACGTCGAACCCGGCGTCGCGCGCGAGCGAGGCCGCGTCGCGGGTCAGGTGACACCCCCCCGCGAGTCGTTGCTCGAGTCCATCGAGGCGCCACTGCCACCGAACGGTGCGGGGGTCGGGCGAGAGCCCGTGTTCGAGGAGGTGCAACTCGCCCCCGGGCTTGAGGGCGCGGTAGACCTCGGCCAGCGTGACCTCGGGGTTCGACACGGTGCACAGCGTGAAGGTGCACAAGGCGCCGTCGAGAGAATCCTCCGCGAGCGTCGAGAGGCCCCCGGGGGCGTCGAGAAAGTTGACCTGCGCTCCGCTGCGCATGGCCGCGCCGCGGGCGAGTCGACGAGCGACGGCGGCGGGCTCGACGGCGAGGACGCGACGCACCGCGGCGGGCAGGTAGGCGAGGTTCACACCCGCACCAAAGCCGATCTCCACGATGTCCCCGCTCAAGCCCTCACAGACCCGCTGGCGCCACGGGCGAAAGAACCTCGTGCCGCACACCGCCCCCACGACCCGCGGCACCACTTGATCGGCGTAAACACCCATGAGACGAATCTAGAGACTCATCGCGAGACCCTCACGGACTCGAGTTGGTGACTGCGCCGTCATCCCCCGGACGCGTGCAGCGCCGAGGTCGCGCGCGGACTCTCCATGAGGCCCGCCACCTGATCCGCCGCCACCGCGGCGGAGAAGAGGAAGCCCTGGCCCAGTTCGCAGCCCATTTGGCGAAGTCGCGCCAACTGGACCTGGGTCTCGATCCCTTCGGCCAGGACCGTGATGCCCAGTCGTCGCCCCAGGTTGATGATCTCCTCGAGCAGCGCGTGGCTCGTCGCGCTCTCGCGAGCGGGGCTGACGAAGGAACGATCGATCTTGATGATCCGAGGGTGCAGGAGCACGAGATACGACAGCGAGGAGTACCCGGTGCCGAAGTCGTCCAGGGCGATGCCGATCCCGAGTTCGGCCAGTTCGGTGATGACCTTGGCCGTCTCGGTTACGTCGTTCAATGCCGCGCCCTCGGTGATCTCGATGATCAGACGGTCCGGCGCGATGCCCGACGCGGTGAGGGCGTCCTTGATCATCGACACCATGTCGGGCTGGTGGAACTGATGGGCCGAGAAGTTCACGGTGACGTACGGGGCGCGGTCGCCCGGTGACGTCGGAAGCCAGGACTTCGCCGCGTTGAGTGATTCGCGTAGGGCGAAGGCCCCGAGAGCGATGATCAGGTCGCTCTGTTCGGCCAAGGGGATGAAGACGCTCGGCGGGACTGGTCCGCGTTGGGGGTGATGCCAGCGCATCAGCGCCTCGAATCCCACGATCCTCGAGGATTCGAGCGCCACGATGGGTTGGAAGTGCATCGACACGTCTCTCGCTCGAAGGGCGTCGCGCAATTCTTGGACCATGGTGAAGCGGTCGATGGCACTCGCTTGCATCGTGGGCGAGAACACGACGTAGTTGCCCTTGTGCGCACTCTTGGCCTGGTAGAGCGCGACGTCGGCTTCTTGCACGACGTT
>JAJZFO010000018.1 GCA_021805305.1 Actinomycetes bacterium
GCTGATGTCGTTCCTCGGCATCGGGGTGTCGATGCTCGGGGCCAGCTGGGCCAAGGGTGTGGTCAAGGATCACCACTGGGCCCACATCGTCAACACCGGGATCGTCTCGGGTACCAACCTGGTGAGCTTCGGTCTCTTCTGGGTGCTCAAGATGATGGTCTTCAACCGGATCTTCCACGACCACACCCTCGAGGAGATGGACGAGCACCTGGCCGCCGAGGAGGCGCGCCGCTAGTCGCGAAAGTTCGTGAACTGCAAGGGCACCACGAGATCGGCCGCCTTGAGTCGAGCGATCGCGGCCTGGAGGTCGTCGCGCTGCTTGCCGGTGATGCGAACCTGGTCGCCCTGGATCGACGAACTGAGGTTCTTCAGCCCCATTTCCTTGACGAGCTTGTTGATCTGCTTGCCCACCTCCTGGGAGATGCCCGCGCGCAGCGGGACGCGCTGACGGGCCGAGCCGTGGCTCGCGGTGTCGATCTTGCCCGGGTCGAGGGTCTTGAGTGAGACGTTGCGCTTCACGAGCTTTTCTTCGAGCAGCGTATAGAGCGCCCGCAGCCGGTCCTCGGTGCTGGCGCTCAGCGTTAGCACCTGGTCGGCTAGCTCCACGACTGCGTTGGTCCCCTTGAAGTCGAAGCGGGTCGTCGCCTCGCGGTTGGCCTGGTCGACCGCGTTACGCACCTCTTGGAGGTCGATCTCGGACACGACGTCGAAACTGGGCATGGCCCCATCGTAGAAGACACTCGACGGACGGCGGGTCGTCGCGTCTTGTAGGATGCTCGGCGGGTCGGTGCCCGAGCGGCCAATGGGATCTGGCTGTAAACCAGACGGCTTTGCCTACGGGGGTTCAAATCCCTCCCGGCCCACCGCGGCCGGCCCCGCTGCGGCGGGGCCGGCCACCGTGGTGCTCGCGAACGACGGGCGGGGAAAGGAGAGGCGTGCGTCGAGTCCAGCAGATGGGCGTGCGCGTGCGCCACGCCTACGAGGGCCTCGCCGAGCGGTTCGAGTCGGGCGTCCAGCTCCTTGAGCGCCGTTACACGCCACTCGGTCGCTTCTCGCCGGGACCCTTCGAGGGGTGGGGCTTCCTCTGGCAGCCCGCCGTGCTCGGACTCGTCGCGATGAGCCTCATCCTGGCCGGCGGCTCCTTTACCAACTCGCCCTTCAAGCTCGACATGACCGGGACGTGGTTCTTCGGCGAGCCCTCGGCGCGCGCCGTGGGCACCCCCAGCCAGACCAAGCTCATCGTCGCCATCGTGCTCACCTACGGGGGTCTGCTGCTGCTGATGCGGGTCTGGCTGCGCTTGGCCGAGGTGATGAAGATCCACGCCGGCTCGCCCACCCGTCAACTGTGGCTGATGCTCGCCCTGTGGAGCCTGCCCATGATCATCGCGCCACCGATGTTCTCGCGTGACGTCTTTAGCTACGCGGCCCAGGGCGAGATGACGAGCCACCACCTCAGCCCCTACATCTACGGCCCCTTCACCCTGGGCGCCGGTCCCTACGTGAACCCGGTCGATCCGCTGTGGGGCAACGCCCCGGCGCCCTACGGGCCGCTCTTTCTCTTCCTCGACGGCAGCATCGCGCGTCTGACGAACCACAATCAGCTGGCCACCGTCGTGGGCCTGCGGCTGCTGGAGGTCGTGGCGGTCGCGTTGATCGGCGTTGGTCTGACGATGCTCGCGCGAGGTCTCGGGCGCGATCCCGGTGAGGCCTTCGTCCTGGGTGCGATGAACCCCCTGGTCCTGCTCACCCTGATCGGCGGCGCCCACAACGACGCGATCATGACGGGCCTGCTGGTCATCGGCGTCGCGCTGGCGGTGCGACGACGACCGTGGTGGGCCCTGCTCTTCTGCGCGGCGGCGACGGCGATCAAGGCCCCGGCCGCACTCGGACTGGCCTTCGTCGCCTGGACGTGGCTCGGCCCCTCGGCGAGCCTGCGACAGCGAATCGTGCCGATCCTCAAGGCGACGCTGGTGGCGGTGGTGACCCTGGTCGTGTCGTCGTGGCTCGCGGGCTTCGGCTTCGGGTGGGTCAAGAACCTGCTCTCCAACGGGACCGTGCGTTCGTGGGCCGCCCCGGCGACCGCGGTGGGCATGGCGCTCGGCAACACCCTGCACGCCGTGGGACTGACCGGGATCTCGGTGACGTCGGTGCTGTCGGGAACCCGATTCGTGGGGCTGCTCGTCGCGGGGATCTTCGCGCTGTGGCTGCTCTGGCGCAGTGAGCAGCGCGGCTGGGTTCGCTCGCTGGGGGTTTCGCTCATCCTGGTCGTCGAGCTGGGGCCGGTCGTGCAGCCCTGGTATCTCGCGTGGGGCCTGGTGCTGCTGGCCGCGAGCTACCGCGGCCGCGAGCACTTCTGGCTGCTCGCCCTGTCGATCACCGGACCCTTTATCGGGCTGCCCGGCGGACGCCAGCTCCTCGCGGGGCTCGTGCACGCCAACCCCTTGCTGATCGCCGTGGCGGTGGCGATCCTCGGGGGTGTCCTGGTCGCGCCGATGGGTCGGTGGACCCAGTGGTCGTGGCTCGAGGAGCGTGGCCCTGACGGTCTAGCCGCGGTCGGCAATCACGTACTGGTACTCGACGACGTCGAGCCAGCGGCCGTGCTTACGCCCCACCTCGATCTCGGTGCCCACGAGGGTGAACCCACACTTCTCGTGCAGGCGGATCGAGCCGTCGTTCTCCCCGACGATGCGGGCCATTAACGCATGGAAGCCTGACTCCTGGGCGACGGTGATCAGCTGGCGCAGCAGTAGTTCGCCGACCCCGCGTCCGCGGGCGGCGCGGTGGACGTAGACGGAGTTCTCGACCGAGGTCCGGTAGGCCGGCCGGTCACGGAAGGGTGAGACGAGGGCGAAGCCCACGATGCGCTCGCCGCCGGCGCCCAGTTCGCCGACGTCGTCGTCGTCGTTGACCGCCACCAGACAGGGGTGGGTTGCGCGGTGAGCCCGGATCCAGTCGACCTGCTCGTCGTAGGTCCTGGCCACCAGGTCGAAGGTCACCGTCGTCTCGACGACTTCGGGATTGTAGATGTTCATCAGCGCCGACGCGTCGTCCTCGTCGACCAGGCGGATCCGCATGGAGCCAGGGTAGTGCGGGCCGGGTGGAAAGGACTGGCCCGGGGGCACTACAATGCCCCTTCGCGCCGATTGCGGCGTGTCGCCCTCTTAGCTCAGTGGTAGAGCACTTCCATGGTAAGGAAGGGGTCGTCGGTTCAATCCCGACAGAGGGCTCGCCAGGCGGCGTAGCTCAGGTGGTTAGAGCACACGGCTCATAATC
>JAJZFO010000073.1 GCA_021805305.1 Actinomycetes bacterium
ACGAAGTCGGCCGACACCAGGAAGTAGTCGATACGCCAGCCGACATTGCGTTCGCGCGCGGCGGAGAAGTTGGACCACCACGTGTAGTGGCCGTTGCCTTGGGTGAAGAGGCGAAAGGAGTCGACGAAGCCGCTGGCGAGGAGTTCCTCGAAGCGCAGACGCTCCTCGTTGGTGTAGCCGGCCTTGCCCACGTTGGCCTTCGGGTTGGCCAGGTCGTCGGCGGTGTGCGCCACGTTGAGGTCGCCACAGACGATCACCGGCTTGACCTTGTTGAGCTTCTTCAGGTACGCCAGGAACGCGGGGTCCCATTGCTCGTGACGGTGGCGTAGGCGGCTGAGGTCGCCCTTGGCGTTGGGGGTGTAGACGTTGACGAGGTAGAACTCGGGGAATTCGACGGTCAACGTGCGCCCCTCGAGGTTGGGATCGCCGAAGGCGTCCTCGTGGAAGGAGTACTTCTTGGCCAGCGACGCGGGAAGTCCCCTGGTGACCTGAAGCGGCGTTGGACGGGTGAAGACCGCGGTGCCCGAGTAGCCCTTCTTCTCGGCCGGATGCCAGTGCTCCTCGTAGCCCTCGATCAGGTGTTCGGACTGGTGCTGCTCGGCCTTCACCTCCTGGAGGCAGATCACGTCGGGCGAGAGCGCATCGACGAAGGGGATGAAGAGACCCTTGCGCTGTACCGCGCGAATTCCGTTGACATTCCAAGAGACCAGACGCATACGACATGGTACCGAGGCTCGCGACGCCCTCCGCGCGACGGTCCCCTTCTCAGCCTCGGCCCGGCGGCGAGGGGCGAAAAGGGGGCCGGTGAGGGGCCCGGAGCGGATTTTTAGTAGCGTTGCCTCCGTGGCTAAGAGCGCAACGGGTAAATGGGTCAGTCGAGTCGGCGCGTCCGGCGGTAGCAAGGCGTACAAGAAGTCGCGCCCGAGCAACTACTACGGCGCCCTGGTCCTCATCGTGGTCCTGGGGCTGATCTCCACGGTCCTCGCTCGCTACTACTACCAGCACCCCGCGACGGCGGCGGCCGGAACGCCGCCGGCGGTGGGAACCGTGTGGTTCGCCGGGCTCACCGTCGAGGCGTGCGGCGAGACGCTCCCGAACCTCACCCCGAATCCCAACAGCACCGGCGGCCTCAAGGTCCTCAGCGGCAACGTCATCCAGGTCTCGCCGGTCAACGCCGCCGACGCTGGCAAGAACGCCACGCTCGCCCAATTCGGCGTGGAGTTCCCGGGTCTGATCGTGAGCTCCAACGAGCTGGCGATCCCCAACGCGGCGGGCGTGGCCAACGCCACCACGACCTATCGCAATGGCGAACTCTGCCCCTCGACCTCGAAGTACCCCAAGAAGGCGGGGCAGGTGGAGTACGCCTACTGGAGTTCCTTCAGCCAGAAGAAGCCCACCATCACGACCGACCCCTCGTCGATCCACTTCGTCCAGGACATGCGCATCGCCCTGGCCTTCGACCCCAAGGGCGTCGTGCCCAAGGCGCCGAGCGCGGCCACGGTGAACGCCATGGTCTCCTACCAGGCCGCTAGTGCCACGACCACCACCACCGCGGTGACGACGACCACCCTGGGGGCCGCGACCACCACGACCACGGCGAGCACGGCGACCACCACCACGACGACGAAGGGCTGAGTTTGAAGGCGATCATCCTGGTGGGCGGGATGGGTACGCGGTTGCGCCCGCTGACCTACGAGATGCCCAAGCAGATGCTGCCACTGGTGGGTGTGCCGATGATCGAGTGCGTCTTCGAGATGTTGGCGCGCCACGGCGTCAACGAGGTGATCCTCTCGCTGGGTTACCTGCCCGATCACTTCATCACCGCCTACCCCGACGGCGCCATCGCCGGGGTGAAGATCTCCTACGCGGTGGAGCCCGAACCCTTGGACACGGCGGGCGCCATCAAGTTCGCCGCGCAGTTCGCCCAGGTGGACGACACGTTCCTGGTCGTCAACGGCGACGTCCTCACCGACCTCGACGTCACGGCCCTGGTGGCCTTCCACCGCGCGCACCACGCGCAGGCCACCATCGCCCTGCACGCGGTCGAGGACCCCTCGCGCTTCGGGGTCGTCGTCACCGACGGCGACGGGCGCGTGAGTGCGTTCATCGAGAAGCCGCCGCGTGAGGAGGCGCCGACCAACCTCATCAACGCCGGCACCTACGTCTTTGAGCCCTCGGTGCTGGCCTTGATCGACTCCGGACGCAAGGTGAGCGTGGAGCGCGAGACCTTCCCGGCGCTCGCCGCCGCCGCGACGCTCTACGCGATGGACGATCACGCCTACTGGCTCGACACCGGTACGCCCGCCACGTTCCTGCAGGCCAACATCGACCTCCTCAACGGCCGTGACGCCGAGCGCACGATCGCGGACCTCGTCGGCAGCGCGTGGTGCCACCCCTCGAGCCAGGTCGCCGCCAGTGCGAAGCTGAACAACGCCGTGGTCGACCGCGACTGCGTCATCGGCGAGAACGTGGTCCTCGACGGAGTGGTGGTGATGCCCGGCGCGGTGGTCCGTGACGACGTGCAGATCCGTTCGTCGATCATCGGTCCGCGCGCGGTGATCGGCTCGGCCTCGATCCTGGGTCCCACCTGCGTGGTGGGGGCCGAAGTGACGGTGGCCGACGGCTCGGAGCTCTCCGGCCTCGTCCAACTCGGCGGGATCTGAGTCAGCGGAAGAGATCCCCGGGGGCGCGGCGCACCACGTGCTGCGCGACCGAGCCCTCGCCGAAGTAGTGCTCGCCCAGACCGCGTATGAGCGCGAATGGCGTGTGGGCGTCCTTGGCGAGGACCAGATTGGCGGCGGACGCGATCTCGTCGACCGCGGCGACCTCGGTGACGTCAAGGATGCGGCCGCGGTCGTCGGGCGTGCCGCGTAGGTCGAGGATGGGGTGAAGACCGGCGCAGCCCAGTGCGACGTCCGCCACGCCGTGGCGCCACGCGCGTCCGAAAGTGTCGGTGACCACGACGCCGATGTCGAGACCGCGGCGGCGTCGCACCTCCGCCCGGAACCGACGCGCCGAGCGGTCGGGGTCGCGCGGCAGCAATACCGCGGTGCCCGCCGCGGTGTTGGAATGATCGATGCCGGCGTTGGCGTTGACGAAGCCGTGGAGGGTCTCGGTAATGCGCAGGTCACCTCGACGGCGAAGCACCCGCGTCGATTCCTGGTCGATGAGCCGTTCGCGATGCTCGCGGGTCCCGTCGAAGGCGACGACGCGCCCCTCGGACTTCGAGACCACCTTGCTGGTGACGCTCACCACGTCGTGGTGCTCGAGA
>JAJZFO010000356.1 GCA_021805305.1 Actinomycetes bacterium
TTGGGAGCGCTACTCCTCCACAGCCTCGATCCGGTACGGCACGTCGCGTGCATCAATGATAGAGACGGATAACGTTTACGAGGCGGACGGGACTACGTCGAGGAGGTTGCCGTCGCGCGCGGGTGTAGCGGACTCGCGATGTCGGAGTCCGGCTGCTGAAACAGGAGGGTTCGCCATGGCCGAGGTTCCCGAGCAAGTGGAATCGGTGAGATACTCGACGACGCCCGCCTGGTGGACGCCAGCACTCCTCCTGCTCGTCCTCGTGCCTAAGCAACTCCACTCGAGCCAGTCGTGGTGGTGGTTCGCCGATGCGGGTCTGCTCGCCTTGTCCCTGTTGATCCTCTACGAGCTCACCCACCCTTCGCTGTCCTTCACGGCACATTCGATCTCGCAACGACGTGGACCATTTCGTGCGACGATTGACCTCGATGACCTACGAGCCGTGCGCGTCGTATTGACTCAGCGGCGCACGAACGTCATCGATCCCCAGACGGGTGAGAGGCGCTCCGTGGTGAGGTTCTATTACAAGCAACCCGACGACTGGGGCGGGAAACCCCCGGTACAGGGCTTTTCCCTTCGCGACGGCCAGGGGCATCACCTGACCCTGGGTGTGGCACACACGGGGGCGAGTCGATGGGGAACGTATCTGTTGCGGGCGATCGAGGGTGACGATGAGGTGGAACTGGGCCCGCGCGTCGTCGAGGCGCTCAGGAGCGTCACTCGCTAGAGGTTCGTGGTGATGACCCGGAGGCGCCCCCCCAGGGGCCGCGCCGACTCATCGATTCTCGCCCTTCCTGGCTCAAACGGAGCCTTGATCCGCGTCGTGGCGTGCCCCACGGTGAGTGGACCCGTCCCGCGGGGGGAATGGGGCTCCGGTGGCTCACTACAGTGGATGGGGACAATCGGCCCGTGGCCGAGCGTCGAGAATTGCCCGCCGCAACCCACGACGTTGCCCGACACCCTCGAAGCAGGACAGCCATGCCCCCGTTGACCGCCAGCCCCCACGACGTGATGCGTCGTGCCATCGCCAAACTCGACGCCGACGCCGTCATGCGCGTCGTCGACGCCCTGCAACTGCAGGGAGCGAAGTTGAGCGCGGTCGTCGCGGTGCCCCTCCGCTCGCTGCAGAAGAAGCGCGACGTCATAGCCTTCGCCGGTGGCGCACCCATCGACGCCGTCGCGGGACTGCTGGAGTTGTTCGCGACCGAGCCCCTCGAGAAGGTGATCGAGGCGTTGGGCGAGCACTCCGAGACGCCCAGCTACGAGCAACTCGCGGCGGCCGTCGCCTCACTGCGCGGCGAGACCTTGAGCGATGACGAGATCGTCGCGGTGCTCGCCTTCGCGGTCGGCAACGAGTTCCCCGCGGCCGCGCACTGCCGTCGCATCCTGGGTGAGGATGACGCCCTGGCGCTGCCGGAGATCGAGATCACCATCGGTCAGGCGTCGCTCTGGAGCCCCAAGGTGGTCGATGAGTCGGTGCGCGAGCAACGCCGTCAGCGCCGCGAGGAGGAGAAGGCCCGCAAGCTCGCGCGCGCCGCGAAGGCCAAGGTCGATCGCGGTCACCCCCGCGTCAAGGCATCGAAGAAGCCGGTGGCGCCCGCAGCGTCACCGGCGCCCACGAGCGAACCCCGCGGTCTCGATTCTGAGCGTCGCGCCGCCATGCTCACTCCGGCGGAGATGACCCTCTATGACCCCCACCACCCCCTCGCCGGCTGGGTCGTGACGACGCTCGTCCCCTTCGACGCCGTTGATCCGGCGCTGCCCGAACAGCGATCCAAGGTCCGGCCGGCGCTCGTCGTGGCCGCGTCGGAGGCGGGACTGTTGGTCCGCGGCATCTACTCGAGTCCGTTGCCCACGCGCAGTGTCTTCTCCCCGTGGCGCCGACTTGGACTCGATCACGTGTCCTACGTCGACGTGACGCGAAGTGCCGTCGCGGCCGACGCCGAGGTCAGCAAGCTGGGGTTCCTGAGCGACGAGGAGTGGAACTCGCTCCTGTAGGGGGGGGGTCGCCGGGGAGAGGTCGGCCTGCGCCGCCGCACGCGACGGAAGGACGCTCTCTGGGTGCGGTCGTACTCGCCTAGTGCGGGGTCAGCACGTGGCCATCATGGCGATCGCGGTGATGTTGCGTCCGCCAGAGCGTCAACACCCCCACGAGCGCCAGGGCGAGCCCGGCCAGTTGCACCCCGATGGAGCCCGAGTGCGACTCCTGTCCGAGCAGCCAGCGTTCGTCGAAGGTCCGCACCACGCCCCAGACGATCATCGCGACAGCGCTGAGTGAACCCACGCGTCGTGAGGTCCACTTGGCCTCGATCCATAAGAGGATCAACCACAACGACGCGTCCTCCGCCCCCTGGATCAGGGGGACCGGCACGCGCTTTCCGACCTGGCCGCTGTAGTGCATGCCGAACCACGAGGTCGTGACGTGTCCGCCGCCGTTCACCATGAACTGTGGCCCGAGAACCCTTCCGAGGGCCCACCCCGCGACCAACGCCGGCAAGAGGGCGTCGGTGAACGCGGCGAGACGCGTCGATGGCCACCACCGGCGCTGCAGGTAGAGCCCGACCGGCAGCGCGAGGCCGATGCCCCCGAAACTCGAGATGCCCCCCTGCCACACCGCGATCCAGCGCGCGGGGTGACCGGAGTAGTAGGACCAGTTGGTGACGATGTTGGCCAGTCGCGCACCCACCAGGCCCGACACCAGCAGAGCGACGGTGTAGCGGGCGAAGCGCGTGGTGTCGATGCCGTGACGGCGCAGTCGCCGTTCGCTGTAGGCGTACGCCACGTACGCCGCGATCCCGAGGCCGAGGCCGTAGAGGTGGAAGACGAAGGGGCCGAGGTGAAGTGAGGTGGGGACGCCCGACATCGCTAAGCGCGCACGCGACCGATCCCCGCGAAGCCGTAGCCCAGGCGAATGGGCGTGATATCGACCCGGTAGCCGGTCTGTGGTGCTTCGATCATCATGCCGTTGCCCACGTACATCGCGACGTGTTGGTCACCGTTGTAGCCGTAGAAGAGGAGGTCACCGGGCTGGATGTCGCTCAGGGGCACCCGCACGGTGTCGTTGAACTGCGAACCCGAGTAGTGCGGGAGGTACACGCCCACGGCGTCGTAGGCGAGCATCACGAGCCCCGAGCAGTCCAGGCAACTCGCCGAGGCCCCTCCCCAGCAGTACCAGGTGCCCAGGTACTTCTCGGCGGCCTGCACCGCCGCCTGGCCGACGGTGCTGGGAGGTGGTGCGGTGCCGGCGGGCGGCGGCGTGGCCGTGGCGAC
>JAJZFO010000120.1 GCA_021805305.1 Actinomycetes bacterium
ACCGCGTCCTGAGTGCAGGAGCACCAGAAAGATCAAGGCGATCGCCGAAGCTGCCTCAATGACTATGAATGACCAGGTGAACATCACGACCTCCGACTAGCGCTTGCCAGCGTAGCAGTCGTTGGCCGCTTGGCCGATCGCGAGGAACGATTCGGCCTTGAGCGACGCGCCGCCGACCAGGAATCCGTCCACGCGACCCTCGTTCATCAGTGACGCGGCGTTGTCGGCGTTGACCGAGCCACCGTAGAGCACTCGTACCTCGCCCAGCGACAGTGACGCCGCCACCGCGCGGATGTGCTCGGTCATGTCGGCCACTTGCTCGGTCGTGGCGGTGAGGCCCGTGCCGATCGCCCAGACCGGCTCGTAGGCGATGGTCACCAGGGGACGGGACTTCTCGTCGAGCCCGGCGAGCGCCGCGTGCAGTTGGTCGGTGACGAACCCGTGGTGGCCCTCGTTCTGGCGGACCTCGAGCTCCTCACCCACGCACAACACGGCCTGCAGACCCTGGCGCACGACGGCGCGCAACGTCTGGGCCACGACCTCGTCGGTCATGGCGTACATGGCGCGGCGTTCCGAGTGGCCCACCAGGATCCACTTGACGCTGAGACGCTGCAGCATCGGCACCGAGACCTCGCCGGTGTGCGCGCCCGCGTCGTGCACGCTGGCGTGCTGGGCCCCCACCTCGAGGGCGATGCGTTCGGACTCGACGACCGAGGTGACGCTACGGATGTCGACGAAGGGCGGCACCACCACGAGATCCACGTGCTCGAGGGGCTTGTTCTTCAAGATCACGCCGATCTGCTGGGTGAGGTGGACCGCTTCGACGAAGTCGAGGTTCATCTTCCAGTTGCCGATGACCAGGGGACGGTTCATGACTGGTTCCACGGGCTCTCGCGCAGGGCGGCCAGTCCCGGCAGGTCGCCGAGCTCGACGAACTCCAGGCTCGCTCCCCCGCCGGTCGAGACGAAACTCACCTCGTCCTCGAGGCCGAATCCCTGGATCGCCGCCACCGAGTCGCCCCCGCCGATGATCGAGACCGCCTCGGAGGCGGCCACCGCTCGCGCCACGGCCTCGGTGCCCGCGCTCAAGCGCGGGTCCTCGAACACGCCCATGGGACCGTTCCACAAGATGGTGCCGGCGTTCATGATGATCTCGACGAAGGCGGCGACCGACGCCGGCCCGATGTCGAGGCCCTGGAAGCCGTCGGGGATGTTCTCGCCCCACTCGAGGACCTCGTCGGGCCCACCCTCGCCAAAGGGTGCCCCCACGCGCAGTCCGCGCGCGTCCGAGGGGATGATGATCTTGCCCCCCGCCAACAGCTCGGCGCAGACCTCGAGGTAGGACGGGTCGAAGAGCGAGGCACCGATGGTGCGACCCTGGGTGGCCTCGAAGGTGTAGGCCATGCCGCCTCCGACGATCACCTGGTCGGCCTTCTGCGAGAGCACCTTGACGATGCCGAGCTTGTCCTTGACCTTGGCCCCACCGACGATGGCCACGAAGGGCCTCGCGGGCGACTCCAGGATCGAGCCCAGGGTCTCGACCTCGCGCAGCAGGTTGGGTCCGGCGGCGCTGGCGACGAGGGTCGGGGGGATCATGATCGAGGCGTGGGCGCGGTGCGACGCCGAGAACGCCTCGTTGATGTAGTAGTCGAACCCCTCCACCAATGATGCGCCGAAGGCCGGGTCGTTGGCCTCCTCGCCGGGATGAAAGCGCAGGTTCTCGAGTAGTTCCACGTCGGGACAGAGTTCGTGCAGGCGACGACGCACGGGCGCGACGGAGTACTTCTCGACCACCTGGCCCTGGGGTCGACCGAAGTGGGTACAGGCGACGACCTCGGCGCCGGCGTCCAGGAGTTGCTCGAAGAGCGGCAGCGTGGCGCGGATACGAAAGTCGTCAGTGACCTCGAGGCGTCCGTCGACCTCGGCCACCGGGGTGTTGAAGTCGACGCGGACGAGCACTCGCTTGCCAACGAGACTCCCCCATCGTTCGAAGTGGGGCAGGGGGGCCGACACGGACTAGCGACCGACGACGGTGGTCAGGTCGACCAAGCGGTTCGAGTAACCCCATTCGTTGTCGTACCAGCCGAAGATCTTGACCAGGCTCTGCTCGTCGTTGATGCGCTGGACCATGGTCATCTTCGAGTCGAAGGTGCACGAGGCCGGGGTCCCCACGATGTCCGAGGAGACGATGGGTTCGTCGGTGTAGACGAGCACGCCCTTGAGGGGCCCTTCCGCCGCGGCCTTGAAGGCGGCGTTGATCTCCTCGACCGTCGTGGAGCGCACGATGGCGGTGAAGTCGGTGATCGAGCCGTCGGGGATCGGCACGCGCAACGACGTCCCGTCCAGGCGGCCCTTCATCGACTCGAGCACCAGGCTCGTGGCGCGCGCGGCGCCCGTGGAGGACGGCACGATGTTGACCGCGGCGGCGCGGGCGCGGCGCAGGTCGTTGTGGGCGAGGTCCAGGAGGTTCTGATCGTTGGTGTAGGCGTGCACCGTGGTCATCAGGCCCGTCTGCACGCCCAGGGCGTCGTCGAGGACCTTGACCATGGGCACGAAGCAGTTCGTCGTGCACGACGCGTTGGAGACCACGTGCTGGGTCGCGGGGTCGTAGGTGTCGTGGTTGACGCCGTAGACGAACGTGCCGTCCACGTCGGAGGCCGGGGCCGAGATGATGACCTTCTTCGCACCGGCGCTCAGGTGCACCGCGGCGGCCTCGCGCGAGGTGAATCGTCCGGTCGATTCGATGACCACGTCGACCTCGAGCTCGCCCCAGGGAAGGTTGGCGGGGTCGCGCTCAGCGAGGACCTTGATGAAGTGCTCCCCCACGGTCATGCCGTCATCGCTGATCACCACGGGTAGCCCGAGGGGCCCCTGGGTCGAGTCGTACTTGAGCAGGTGGGCGTTGGTCTGGGGCGAGGTCAGGTCGTTCACCGCGACCACCACGACGTCGGGGTTGTTCAATGAGGCGCGTAGGTAGCCCCGACCAATTCGACCAAATCCATTAATCGCTACTCGTGTGGCCACTGACGTCTCCTAAGAACGGTTGGGGGGTTGGATGTCGCAGGCTTCGATGACTGCTTGCCTCAATTTTGGCACATCGTGGACCAGGGGATTTCTCGCGCTCAGCGAGGCGACCACCGTGGGGACCGCGCAGGGCTGGTGGGCGAAGGGCGAGGCCGAGTCGACCAGGACTTCGTCGGGCTCGACGCCGTGCGCGCGCAGGGCGTCCACGTGGTCCTGGAGGGTGAAACCCAGCGTCTCG
>JAJZFO010000037.1 GCA_021805305.1 Actinomycetes bacterium
GTTGAACCGTCACCACGCCTCGGGGGTGGGTCTCGACGAGTCGCGGCCCTATACCGACGGGGTGATCACCGGCTACGGCCAGATCGATGGGCGCCAGGTGTGCGTCTACTCCCAGGACTTCACCGTCTTCGGCGGCGCGTTGGGTGAGACCCACGGCGAGAAGATCCACAAGGTCATGGACCTGGCCATGTCGATGGGCCTGCCGATCATCGGGCTCAATGACGGGGCCGGGGCGCGCATCCAAGAAGGGGTCGCGGGACTCAACGCGTACGGCGGGATCTTCTGGCGCAACGTCCGCGCGTCGGGCGTCGTCCCGCAGATCTCGGTGATTCTGGGTCCCTGTGCCGGAGGGGCCGTCTACTCCCCGGCCATCACGGACTTCACCCTCATGGTGAAGGATTCGAGCCACATGTTCATCACGGGCCCCGACGTCGTTCGTGCGGTCACCGGCGAGAACGTCACGCTCGAGGAGCTCGGAGGGGCGATGACGCACGCCACCAAGTCAGGCGTCGCGGGATTCGTCTTCCCCGATGAGAAGACGGCGCTCGATGAAGTGCGCTACCTGCTGTCGTTCCTGCCCTCGAACAACCGCGAGGAGCCGCCGCGGATCATGTCAGGCGACCCCGCGGACCGGTCCTGTCCGCAACTGCGCGACCTGATGCCCACCTCGTCGAACCAGCCCTACGACATGAAGAAGGTGATCACCGCGGTGGTCGACGAGGGCGAGTTCACCGAGGTTCACGCCGCATTCGCCGCCCAGATCACGTGCGGGTTCGCGCGCATCGACGGTTTCACCGTGGGGATCGTGGCCAACCAACCCCAGGTGCTCGCCGGCGTGCTCGACATCGATTCCAGCGAGAAGGCGGCGCGCTTCGTGCGAACCTGTGACGCCTTCAACGTCCCGTTGGTCACGTTCGTGGACGTCCCGGGTTTCTTACCGGGGGTCAGCGAGGAGTACGACGGCATCATTCGTCGAGGGGCCAAGTTGCTCTACGCCTTCTGCGAGGCGACGGTGCCGCGCGTCTCGGTGATCACCCGCAAGGCCTACGGTGGGGCCTACGTGGTCATGAACTCCAAGGGGATCGGCGCGGACTTCGCCTTCGCGTGGCCTTCGGCGGAACTCGCGGTGATGGGATCGGCGGGCGCCGTCGAGATCGTCCATCGGCGAGAGCTCGCCGCGGCGGTGGATCCCGACGCGACGCGCAGCCAGCTGGTGGCCGAGTACGAGGAGCGCTTCTCGTCGCCCTTCATCGCGGCGGAACGGGGCTTCATCGACGACGTCATCGATCCGGCCGAGACGCGTGCGGTGATCGCGCGGTCATTGAACCTGCTGCGCTCCAAGCGCGAGGACCTGCCCCAGCGCAAACACGGGAACATCCCCCTGTGAGCGAGACGAACGCTCGCGCCGTGGCGTTGTCGCCCGATGAAATGGCGGCGGTCGTCGTCACGGTGACCTTGTTGGCCACCGCGCGACGCACGAGCGTGGACGACGCCGACGTGACGCCAGCGTGGCGATTCTCGGGACGGCACTTCGGCGCGTCCGCACGGCGCCGCTGAGCGCGGCCAGTGGTGGGGTGCGCGTCGACGTGGTGAAGGCCCTCTTCATCGGTTCGCTCGACGCCCTGGACGTCGCCCTCGACGTCGCCCTGGCCGAGCTCGAAGGTCACGCCTCGCCGCGAGTGTGCGTCGTGGCCACGGCCGCCGCCTTTCGTGGTCCCGCCGCGGCGATCGAGGAGGTCGAACAACCGCTCGCTCGTCGTCGCGCGAACGTCGTGACGCTCACGGTTCTGGATCGCGCCAGCGCCAATGATCCCGACGTTGTCGCCATCGTGGTGGCCTCGGACCTAGTGATCCTCTGCGACGGTGCCGTCTTGCACGCGCGTAGCGTGTGGCGCCATTCACTGCTGGGCGAGGAGTTGGGCCGCTCCTCGCTGCTGTGCGTGGGCGCGACGGGATCGGTGCTGGGCGCGACCATGATCGATCCGCGCGGCGGAGCGCCGACGACGGGCCTCGGGCTCTTTGACGACGTCGTCCTTGGCGTTCACGCCAGCGCGGAGCAGAGTCAGCGCACCCGCGATCTGCTCGTCCGCGAGACCCTGGTGGAACTGGGACCGCGTTCGATGGTGGCCTACGACGGCGCGTGGCGCGTGCTCGACGGACGCGACCTGGAGGTCACACGCGCCGGCGTCGCGGTCGACTTAGGACTCGGTGATGGTCAATGATTCGATGGTCACCGTCTCGCGCGGTTTGCCCGAGGGTGTACCGACGGCGTCGATCGCGCTGACCACGTCGAGTCCCTTCACCGCCTTGCCGAAGAGGGCGTAGAGCGGTGGCAGGCGCATCCCGTCGGGACCCGAGATGATGAAGAACTGCGACCCGTTGGTGTTGGGCCCGGCGTTGGCCATCGCCAGCGATCCCAGTTCGTAGCGTCCGGGCTTGGGCAGCTCGTCGTCGAAGCGGTACCCCGGGCCACCCGCGCCCGTGCCGGTGGGATCACCGCCCTGCAGGACGAAACCAGGAATGATGCGGTGAAGGACGATGCCGTCGTAGTAGTGCCAGCGAGCCAGGAATACGAAACTGTTCACCGTGTGCGGGGCGCTCGCCGCGTCCAGCAAGAACTCCATCGTGCCGTGCGACGTCACCATGGTGGCGAGGTAGGACTTCGTGGTGTCGATGATCATCGGCGGCGCGGCGTCAAACTTCTGACGTTGCGGGCTCGAACCGTCGGCGTTGGGGACCTGGTCACTCATGGTTTCCTCTTTTCGTGAGATGGGGCACTCGGCGCATCAGCCGATCTTGAGCAAGTCGACGATGAAGACCAGGGTGTCGTTGGCGGGGATGCCCTGACCACCTTGTCCGTAGGCGAGCGACGGGGGAATGATCAGTTCGCGGCGTCCGCCGACCTTCATCCCCGGCAGTCCCTTGATCCATCCGCTGATGAGGGAGCCGGCCTTGAAGGGCGTGGTGAAGGCGCCCGACGTCCACGACGACTGAAGGATCTTGTGCGTGGCGTAGTCACCCAGCACGTACTGCGCCGTGATGTTGTCGCCGAGTTTGAGCGTCGCGCCCGTGCCCTTGATGAGGTCAGCGACTTCCATGACCTTGGGCGGAGCGCTCGTGGGGATGACCATCGTCGGGGCCTTGCCCGCGGTGCCGATGGGTGAGGCGCAGGCGATCGGCGCGAAGCCGGGCACGCTGAAGGGGGTCGTCGAGCACTTGCTCGACAGCGTCCCGATTGTCGTCGTGGTCGCGGTCGTGGTG
>JAJZFO010000028.1 GCA_021805305.1 Actinomycetes bacterium
CGCAGGCGCGACGCTGAGAGTCTGATTGCCGGGAAGCAACAAAATCCCCGGTCCCGGACTGTACGTCATGGATCCGGCGACAGAGGCCGACGCGTCAAGTTGGGCGGGCCCCAGGGGCGTGTTGGCGTTAATGGCGGCCGGGGTGGGCCACGAAAGAAGAGGCGTCGCCTGGATCACCGTCATGGTGCCCGAAACGTACGTCAACGTGTAGTTGACCGCCGAGAGGCCCGAGCAACCACTAATGGTGAATCCTCCCCCGGGGTGGCTGGCCGAAGTCGCATTGGTGCTACAAGTCAAGGTGCCGGTGACCGCGCCATTACCATCGCCGTTCACCAGACCGACGAAGACGGAGGTGAAGGCCGGAGCCTGGCCGTAGGTCTGCAGGCCGCTGACGTCCACGCTCAGCGGCGCCGGTGAAATAGTGAAAGTCTGCTGGACCTGCAGGGCCGCCACATAGTTCGCGTTGCCCGGGTCATTGAGATCTACCGTGCAGGACCCAACGTGGATGAACATCACCACTCCCGACGAGGTGGTACAAGTGCTTGTCGTCGCCGACGTCACGACGACAGTGTCGCCCGATGTCGTCGAAGCGCTCGGCGTGTAGGTCGCCCCGTACACCGAGGGTGCGGGAGGTGTCGACGTGGGGGTGATGCCATTGGCGCCTTTACCCACCGTGAAACTCTGGCTCGCTTGGGCGGGTTCGTACGTCTGGTTTCCTGGATCGGTGAACTCAAGTGAGCACGTACCCGCACCCACAAAAGCGACCACCCCCGACGTGACAGTACAAATGGTTGATGACTGCGACGAAACGACAACGGCGTCGCCCGACGTCGCGTGCGCGCTCGGCGTGTAGATCGCTCCATTGACGACCGCACCCGTCGGGGCCGACGAGTCGACGGTCACAGCGTTAGGGAGGTAGACCGAGATCCCTTGAGCCAACGTCGGCGCCGCATTCCACGAGGCATTGCCCGGATCGTCAAAATTGATTGCACAGACGCCCGCTGCGAGGAAAGTGACGGCATTCGTGGGCGTCGGCGACACTGAACATACCCGAGGCGTCGCCGAGGTGACGACCACGGCATCTCCCGAAAGCGCAGTCGCCGTCGGAGAGTATGTGACCCCCGAACCCAGGACCACGCTCGAAGGCGCCAGGGGCGTGGCCGGCGGCGTAGAAGTGATAGTGATCGCGTTGGTTCCCTTCGCGACACTGAAGGTGACCGGTGTCGCGGTAAACGTTCCGTCCGTCGCTTGAAGTTGGTACGTACCGGCGGTGTCGATCTCGCAGCCAGTGAAGGTCACGTAACCGGGACTCGGCTGTCGCGAGCAGCTGGTCAGCGTCGCCGCAGGCGATGAGCCGACGGGCGTCACCGAAAGGGTCACGGGCGTCGGTGGGTAGTAGTTGGTCGCAACTGTTCCGAGGCTGTCCTCGTACGCCAATTGGGGTTGGCCTGTCATCGCCGTGCCAACCGATGCGCCCGACGGTGGCACCGTGAAGACTAACTGTGTGGGTGCTGAAACGACGGGAATAGCCGGGGCGGCGGGATTATCCACCACCTCCGACACCGAATTGCTCGCGCCCGAGGGACTCGTCACGGACAAGGTGATCAATTGAGGTGCGTTCGCCACGCAGGTCGCTCCCCACGATGAGGTCTTCGTATTCCAGTACTGCAGACCCGTGACCGTCGCGCTGTAGCCCGCGGGCAGGGTCACCGCACTCGTCAGACTCGTGTACGTCAGCGCCGTGGGCGGCGAGGCGCACAAGAAGTTCGAGCCGACCGCTTGGACGGAGCTAACGACGTGGTTGGCGACGGTCTTGGCATAGGTCTCCGCCGTGGTGAGGTTACGGTGCTGACCAGAAGCGGTCAACGACGTACCAAAGGCCACGATCATGGCCAGCGCCGCCAACCCCAAGATGACGAGTGACAACAGGACTTCGATCAGCGTGTCGCCGCGATCCTCCTTCCGACCGCGTAGGGCGCACGCATCCTGGGGTTGTCCAGCAATCTGAGAAGAACTTCCTCTTCCACGCATCCAAGACACCGCAGACATATCGTCGCTCGAACCTCTCAACGAAATTAGGTGTCGACTTAGGTTTCGACGTGAGGGTGAGTGTTTCATCATCGCCCCATCAATTCGGTACCAGAAGTGCCAGGCCAACACCTTCAAGTCCGGTCCCGAACATGGTGATCGTCAGTGTCGGAGGATTCGACGCGTCGGGGAAGATGCCCAGCATGGGGGTCCCCGTACGAACTGCGGTCGCCGATGAGGCGACTTGACAGGTCACCGTCTGACCCGTACTCAGGCCGGTGTCAAGGTTCATGCCGATCAAATCGTTCGTACTTGAGGTTGTGGTGTCAAAGTTTGTGTTATTGCAGGCGTTACCGATGGGCGACGTTGGCGAGTTTGGAATCAAGTGAAACAAATACGGTGACGACGGTGAAGTGACGTTCCAGGACAGATACTCGCCGGCGTCGGTCGTCTCGGCGTCCATCGAGACGACCTCGTATCCGCTCACCGGTGTGTCGGCCGGAGAGAGCAACGAGAAGTTCGAGAGCGTGATGACGACCTTTCCGCCGTGGTTGAAATAGGTGGAAGAGGCCGGGTTGCTCTGCTGGTAGATCGCGGGATCGATGCAGGACTTCGTCGCCGCGCCGGTTGCGTCAACCGCACTGGCGCCCGCACAGCCCACCCCCGTGTAGAAAGGTTGCTTCGTGGTTCCGACATCGTTGCCCATGAACGCGTTCGTCCACGTCCAGAACTGTGCACCGGCGATCCTCTGCTCCGACGACTCCATCGTGATTTGAAGATGGAAGCCGATCGTGTAGCCGTTGGGCGCCCCCTCTTTGACGTCGATCCCCGTCGGCGAGGTCGCCGTGGCGAAATCAGTTGCGTTGTTGAGGAAGGAGAAGTCGAGGAAGCAGAGCTCCTGCGGCGCCCCTGACGCGTACGTACCGGTGCCTGCTACCGCGAAACCGCACTGGGAAACGGTGGTGGGCCCACCGAGTATCGCCGGATTTGTGGAGAGGTTCTGCACCGGGTACGCCGAGAGCGAGAAACTATAGGGGACGGAACTTGTCGAATTGACCTCGCTCACGTTGAACGTGACCTCTTGGACCTGCGACGAGGAGACCCAACCCGTACTCGCCGAGCCCGACGCACTCGGGCTCGAACTCACGCAACTGCTGTAGATCGTCAGGCAGGTGACCGACGGCGGCGCCTGACCAGTTGAGATATTGAACGCCAGAATGTTCGAACTCGAGAGCGCACCCGCTACGCAGAGGTTCCTAACGAGATTGACGGTCGTCGTCGTGCCATTGGGCACCGTCGCGTACGTGACCACGTCGGCCCCGCTGTTCCACTGCAGGCCCAGTAACTGAGTCCCCGTGCCGCACGGTGCAGGGGAAATCGACGTCGGATTCGTCGTCAACTGTGCGGAATTCTCCACGTCTCTTGAGAGCATGCTATTGATGACCTGAGTGTCATTGGAGTTCTGCAGTCGGTTTGAGATTGAACCCTGGAGCGAGAAGATCTGCATCAGTCCCACGGCAATCGCTCCAACAATCAGTGGCGTAATGGTGGTCACGATAATCAATTCGACCAGGGTGAAGCCCCGCTCATCCTTCGTCGACGCCAGAGAGGCGACACGCAGCGGACGATCGGGGCTCCTCATTACTGCTTCACCTGCGAGTAGATGCCGTACATCGCCGAGATCAGCGCCACGGCGACGAAGCCGACGACGAGGCCCATCAAGATGATGACCGCCGGCTCGAAGAGCGACGTCGCGCGCTCCAACTTCGTCTCGAGTTCGCGGCTGTAGTACGTGGCGGCGACCTCGAGCTGCTGGTCGAGGCTGCCGGTCTCCTCGCCCACGCGGAACATCTGTCGCGCCGCCCCCGGGAAGAGTCCCGAGCGCGCGATGGGACCGGCGAGGCCCTGCCCCTCCATCATCTCATCGCGAATGCTAAGTAGCGCATTCTTGTAGATCGCATTGTTGGACGACTCGGCCGTGATGGTCACCGAACGCGGCAGGTCGACGCCCGCGCGCAGCATCGAGGAGAGCACGCGACACACCCGCTCCAGGATCGCCGTTTGGGTGAGGTCACCGACGACGGGCAACTTCAAGAGGATCTGATCGAGTCGCGCACGCCCCTTGGCGGTGCGCCGCATCGAGATGAACCCTGCGACGAGGGCCAACACCACGGCGGCGATGATGTACCAGTAAGTGCTCATAAAGTTCGACGAGTTGAGCAGCATGCGCGTGGGCAGGGGCAACTTGGCGTTGAGGGACTTGAAGAAGACCACGAAACGCGGCAGCACGAAGACGCCCAGAACAATCACCGTAACGACCGACATGGCCGAGACCACGGCGGGATAGACCAACGCGGCCGAGATGCGTCCGCGCGCCTTCATATCGCGCTCGATGTAATCGGCCAACTGGTTCAAGACGCCGTCCAGGTTGCCCGTCAACTCGGCGGACTCCAAGATACCCACGTAGAAGGGGGGGAAGGCCTCGGGGTGCGTGGAGGCCGCGGCGGCGAAGGTGTCGCCAGCTCGCAGGTCGTCCACCATTTGGGTGATGATGCCGTTGAGCAACTTGTTCGGCGTCTCCTCGACGATGACCTCGAGCGCCTCCATGATGGGGATCCCCGAGCGGATGAAGACGGCCAGTTGGCGCGTGAAGTTCATCACGTCCTTGCGCGGGACCTTCTTCTTGGTCACCTCGAACTGCAGGATGCTTTTCTTTTCGGTCACCTCGATGGGCTGAAACCCTCGTTCGAGTAGGGCGAGGTGCACGGCACCCGAGGACGCACCCATCTCGGTGCCCGAGACTCGCTTGCCCTCGAGGTCGAAGGCCTCGAAGCGGAAGCGGATATTTGTTTGCTTCTTCTTGGCGGTCTTGCTCCGCGGTGCGGGCTCGGCTGGCTTGGTCTTGGTGAGAGTGAGTTTCATAGGGTGTACATGCTCCGGATCACTTCTTCAATGGTGGTGACACCTTGATCGACCAGACCGATGGCCTCTTGGCGCATGGTCCGCATGCCTTGGCGAACGGCCATGGAGCGTAGTTCCTCCTGCGTGGCCCACCCGACGACCAGGCGACGCAGTTCGGGGGTCATGATGAGGAGTTCGTACACACCGATGCGGTCCTTGTAGCCGGTGTGGCTGCAGAAGTTGCACCCCGTGCCCTGGAAGAACCCGGTCGAGAGGGTGCCGCCGCCGTCGTGATAGAAATCGAGCTCCTCGGGGGTCGGCGTATAGCTCGCCTTGCACGACGGGCAGATGCGTCGCAGGAGGCGCTGACCCACCACGCCCAAGACCGAGGAAGCGATCAGGAACGACTCGATCCCCATGTCGAGGAAACGGTGGAGGGCCGACACCGAGTCGGTGGCGTGCAAGGAGGAGACGACGAAGTGACCCGTCAGTGCCGACTGCACCGCCACGCGCGTGGTCTCGACGTCACGGATCTCGCCGACCAGGATGACGTCGGGGTCCTGGCGCAGGATTGACTTGAGTCCCGTGGCGAAGGTGATGCCGGCCTGGTCGTTGGTCTGGATCTGGTTGATGGAGGGAAAGACGTACTCGACCGGGTCCTCGATGGTCATCACGTTCAACGTCGGGTTCGAGACCTCGCTCAAGGTGGCGTAGAGCGTGGTCGTCTTGCCACTACCCGTCGGACCGGCGCAGATGACCATGCCGAAGGGCGATCGCACCATCTTGGAGTAGGCCAAGTGAGTGTCCTTGGGCATGCCGAGGTCATTGAGGCGCAGCACCGAGCGGGTCTTGTCCAAGATACGCATCACGCAGCTCTCGCCCATGATCGTGGCCGCCGTGGCCACGCGAACGTCGACCTCGGTGCCGTCGATCATGATCGTGAGCTGGCCGTCCTGGGGGCGACGGCGCTCGACGATGTTCATGTTGGCCATGATCTTGATGCGACTGACCAATCCGGGGCCGATCGCCGCGGGCAGCGTCAGGATCTCTTTCAAGGCCCCGTCGATGCGATACCTCACCCGCACCACGCCCTCGGAGGGCTCGATGTGCACGTCCGACGCGCGGTCGCGCATCGCCTGGGTGAGGATCCGGTCCACCACCTGCACGACGGGCGCGTCGTCGCCGACGGGCGCCTCTTCAACGGCCGTGTCGGCGGCGCGCCGACGTGAGCCCTCCACCGACTCGAAGGCCTGCACCAGTTTGCCCACCGTGCCGATGGCTTGGTAGTGCGAGTCAATGGCCCAGCGGATGTCACTGAGCGGCGCGATACGTAGCGAGACCGGTCGCCCCACCAGTTGACTCAGCGCGAGGCGCAGGTCCTCGCTCGGTTCGGCCACCGCCACCTCGAGCTGGGCGCCGTTCATGCGGATCGGTACGGCCATGTACTCGCGCGCCACGTTCTCGGGCACCAACGTCAAGGTGGCCGGGTCGACATTGTCACGACGAAGGTTCGCCACGTCGAAGCCGAAGAACGCCGCCAAGGCGTGCGCGAGGGCCTGCTCGGTCAAGACGCCCTGGCGCACCAGCGTCTCACCGAGACGCTCGCCCGACGCCGACTGCGCCGCGAGGGCCGCCTCGAGTTGCTCTGAGGTGATGAGACGACTGCCGATGAGTTGTTCGCCCAGACGCTTGTTCGAGGCCCCCGAGGCAGGTGCTTTGGGCGACGGCGCTCCGGGGAGCGAACCGTTCGATGAACTCATCGGCGTCGTCGACGTGGTCGCCGACGATCCCGACACGAGCGCGGGTTCGGGGGTCGTCACCACGGCATCGGGCGCGACGACGGCGTCAGAGTCCTTATTCTTCTTGCGCGCGAAGGCCATGGCAACATCTTACGAATGGGCGTAGTCACGGTGTCTACATTCGGCGAGAATTGCGGAGTTTCTGTGCAACCTCCTCGCTTTATTGACTCCACTTTGACAATTACTGGCCTCGCGAGCCCCCTAGTCGTGACACCGTTGTGAATTCGCGACCCCGTCGTGGGAGCCGTCGCCTTTCTCTACGTCCTGACGAGCTCAATCTGACTCTGCGCCACCGGCGTGGTGTCCCCTCATCACCCCGGTATCGGACCCGACTCGGCGCCAGGCCGTGAGACTTCGAGTGGACGCAACGTCACGCGTACGCGCGATTCGCGGTGTCGCCGCGCACCCGTGCGCCATCGGGCGCGCCGACCGACGCGCCGACTGACGTACCGACCAAATGGGGATCCCAAAGCCCCGTAGTCTTTCATCGTGAGTTCCCCACTTCGCGGCGACGAGATCCTGTCGTGTCGTCACCGCGTCATGCTCTCGCGCCAGGGCGACGCCGCCGTCGTTCGGGTACGCGCATCCGACGAGATGATGCGCCGGCGACTCCTGGCCGAGGAGTACCGCGACGCCGTGCTCAACGGCTTCGTTGAGCTCGAGGGTGCCGTGAGCGCCCCCACGCTCGACGCCACCCGTGAGGCCCTCGCGCGCGGCGCCGCCATCATCGTGCGCCCGCGCGTAAGCGACGATCTGACGGCGCACCGGCGAGCGAGCGTGCACGCCCTCATCCGCCTGGGTCGCCGCGACGAGCGCTTCGTCTACGCCCCCTTGCTGGTGAAGAACTCCGAGGTCGTGGAGAGTTCCACCACCCGCCAACTCCTCCAGAGTGATCTGGCGCAGCCCTCCCCCGCCCACGCCACGATGACGCCGGGGGTCTGCGTGCGCTCCACCGTCTCGCTGACGCGCAGCGGCATCGTCCTGGCCCACGCCACCCGGGTGCTCCAGGCCCAGGGATACGGCGACGAGAACGCGCGCGTGGCCCTGGTCGATCGCCAGCGACGGGTCTGGTGGCTGGAGCTCGCGGGGTCCCAGCACCCCCGCTTCAACCTCGCCACCTACGATGCGCTGTACCGCGAACGTCGTGAACTGCTCGCCGCGTTCGATCGCTGGACCCTGGTGGGCGGCGAGTTCCCGACCCAGCCCTACTGGCACCGCGAGTGCGAGGACTGCGAGTTCCGCGAGCACTGTCGCGGCGTGCTCGACGTTCGCGATGACGTCTCCTTGACGCACTACACCAATTTCGAACAACAACGGCTCCTGCACGAGTTCGGCGTCGACACTCGTCGCGACCTCGCAGGCCTCGACCCCGAGCGCGCGCGACTGGCGCGGCGAACGCCCAGTGATTCCACCTCGCGCGAGGCGGTGTTGGGCCTGGCCATCGAACGCCTCGACGACCTGATCTACCGCGCCCGCGTGCACACCTCGAACTCTCTCCTGCGCCGGGTCGAGGGTGAGGACATGGGCTGTCCGCGCGCCGACGTCGAGGTCGACGTCGACATGGAGAGCGATGGAGAGCGCACCTACCTCTGGGGCGCGTACGTGCGAGTGGCCGCCGGCGCGACCCTCGAGGGCGTCCGGGAGGGCTATCACGCCTTCGTCTCCTGGGAGGAACCGAGCGCCGAGAGCGAAGCTCGCGTCTTCGCCGAGTTCTGGGCCTGGTTCGCGGCGCTGCGCGACGCGTGCGCCCACCGCTCGCTCTCCTTCGCGGCCTACTGCTTCTGGGCCCAAGCCGAGGACGGCGCGATGAACCGCGCCGTCGCCACTGGCGGTGGGCCCTCCGCGGGTGAGCTCGAGGAGTTCCGCTCGCACTCCCCCAGCCAGTGGATCGACCTGCACGAGCACGCCAAGGCCCAGGTCCAGACCGAAGGGCCCCTCGGACTCAAGGTGCTCGCGCGAGCCGCCGGCTTCGACTGGCGCGACGAGAACCCCAGCGGCGAGGCGTCCATGGCCTCGTGGCGCCGCCGCATCCTCGAGTACAACGAGGACGACTGTCGCGCCACGCAGGCCCTGCGCGACTGGCTCAACGGCGCCGCGCGCGATCTCGCGCACCGCGACGGGCCCGGACCGTGGTGAGTCGGCCCGCGGCGAGGGGCCCCCTCGAGGGTCCGGCCTCCCGTGAGGGCCCCCCACCCACCTTCGCACTGAGCGCCCGACTGTGGGGCACGCTGGTGAGCGTCCTGGGCCTGCTCTTGGCGCTGGTGAGCGCCCTCGCGCTGAGCGACCTCGCCTCGGGACGCGTGGGGCGGGGACTCAGCCTGCTCGCCGCGGTGCTCACCGTGCGCTGGGCGAGTGGGGAATGGCTCGACGTCTGGTTCACGCGCGTCGCGCGTCGCCTACGCGCGCACTGGCGAGCGATGATCGTCACGTTCTTCTTGACCCCGCGACTCGTCCGAGTCTCACCTCACGGTTCCCGCCGTGACCAGACAGGCGACCCGACGGGCGACCCGACGGGCGAATCAACCGTCGCGAGCGATGGCGCCACCCATGATTCGCCGCGCCGCGCGGACGGCGCCTCCCCCGTCGCGATTGCCACGGCGATCGACACCATCGTCGACGAACCTCGCCTGGGGGTGGTGCGAGCCAGCGCCCAGGCCTCGATCCTCGCCCTCGCGGTCATCTGGTTGAGCGGTGGATGGCAGGCCCTGGGCATCGTGATCGTCCTGTTGGCAATCGCCGTGCCGCTCTATCAGCGCGCGGGCACCCGTGCGGCCGCCTTCGACCTGCAGTATCGCCAGCGCCGGGAGCGCCTGGCGCAGCGCCAGATGGAGCTGTTGGCGCACGCGCCCGAACTGCGGGCCCTGGGGGCCGTTGACTACGGCGCCGCGGAGATCGCCGCGCTCTCGAGGGCCGAGCACGGCGTCGCGCTGCGGGCGATCCGCAGTGCGCTGGGCTCGTCGCTCGTCACCGAGTTCCTCGGCGGGGTGAGCGTGGGCCTCGTCGCCATGGACGTCGGATTCGGCCTGCTGCACGGACGCATCTCCCTGGTGCGCGCCCTCATCAGCGTCCTGGTGACCAGCGAGTTCTTCGCGCACGTGCGTCGCTACGGTGTCGAGTTCCATCGTCGCGAGGCCATGGAGGCGGCCGCCGGACACCTCGTCGTGCCCGCGCGCCTCGAACCCTCGCCCAGTGACGTGCTCGAGACCTTCGAACTGGTCACCCTGGCGCATCCGCGTCCCGTGGACCTGCACCTGCGCCGCGGTGACCGCGTGGCGGTGCTGGGCGCGTCGGGGGCCGGCAAGACGACGCTGGCGCACACGTTGCTCGGCTGGCGCGAGGCCCACGCCGGACGCGTACAGCGCACCGCGGAACCCGTCGCCTACGTCAGCGCCGACACCGCCCTGCTCGAGGGCAGCGTGGGCGAGAACCTTCGCCTGGGTCGCGAGGTCCCCGACCAGCGCGTGCTCGCCCTGCTCGACGCGCTCGAGTTGCGTGGTGAACGCTTCAAGGACCTGGACCAGGCGGTGAGCGCCGACGGCGAGGGCTTCTCCTCGGGCGAACGCGTGCGACTGCTCATCGCGCGCGCCCTGCTGGGCGAACCACGTCTGCTCATCCTCGATGACGTGGCGGGTCTCTTGGATGACCGCGCACGCGCCGCGGTGCGCGCCGAGCTCGCGCGACACCGCGACACCGCAGTCATCGAGATCGCGGTGGACGAGACCTCGTTCATCCATCCCGACGCCACGGTGCGACTCTCGTGAACGACTGGCGACGTCTTCGTCGGTGGCTGGTGCGTGCCGCACCGCGGCGCGCCGAGTTGGTGCGCGCCCTCGTGATGGCCACGGTGGCGTCGTTGGCGGGCACCGGGCTCTTCGTCGGAGCGGTGGCGCTACTGGTCGTCAGTGCGCGCCGACCAGGCCTCTCCGCCATCGCGGTCTTCCTGATCGCCATCGAGCTCGTGGCGTTCCTGCGCTCGCCCCTGCGCTTCGCGGAGCGCATGAGCACCCATCGTCTCGGGTTCGCGGCCGTGGCCCACTGGCGCGAGTGGCTCATGGCGACCGTGGGCTCCTGGGACTTCTCGCGCTGGCAGCGCCACGCCACCGGCGAACTGCTCGAGCGCTCGCTCACCGACACCGAGGAACTCCAGGACCTCTGGCTGCGTGCGGTGATCCCGAGCGTCGCCACCGTGGTCACCATGGCCCTCGGCGACGTCGTGGTGGCGCTCCTGGCGCCGCTCGGGCGGTGGTGGGCGGTCGCGCTGACGACGGCGGTCGTGCAAGCGCTGCTCGTGACGACGTTGCTGCGTCACCTCCCGGCCCAGGCGCGCGCCGACCGCGAGCTACGCCGTCGCCGCGGTCGCTACGTCGCCGCCCTGGTGTCCTCGAGCGCGGCCGCCCCCGAGATCGAACGCCTCGGCGCGTCGGAGTACCTTCGTCGCCGCGACGACGTCCTGGTGGGCGCGCTGCGCGCCGCCGAGGACGCCGTTGAGCGCGTGCGCCGACGCGACGCCGCCGTGGTGGCGCTGGGTCCCCTGCTCGGCCTCGCCATCGTCGCCCTCGGGCGTCCGCCGAGCGCCGGGGTGTGGCTCGTGGTCGCCGCGATGGTCGCCCTGGCCACCTTCGACGCCCTGCTCGTGCTGCGCGGGGCCATTCGCGTCGCGGTAGCGGTGAGCGGTGGCGCCGAGCGACTCGACGAGCTCGCCCACGACGACGCGACCGGGTCGCCGGGCGCGCCCTGGCCCCGTGATCACACGTTGCGCTTCGAGGACGTCATGGTCAACCCCGCGGACCCGACTTCGCCGCGGGTGAGCGGCGTGGTCGTCGCGGGACGGCGCGTCGCGGTGACGGGACCTTCGGGTGCGGGCAAGTCGACGCTGCTGCGCGCCCTAGCCCGCCTCGATGACGTAGCGGGCGTCGTCACCGTCGGCTCGGTGCCCCTCGCCGAGATCGCCGAGACCCAACTGCGCGCTCACGTGGTACTGGTGCCCAGCGAGCCGGGCCTCTTTCGCGGCTACGTGCGCGACGTCGTGGGCCTGGGGCTCCGCGTTGGCGACGAGGAGCTCGCGATGCTGGCCGAGCTCGGACTACGGGTGCAGCTCAACGACCAGTGGGAGGACCTCTCGCGCGGCGAGCGCCAGCGCGTGGCCATCGTGCGCGCGCTACTTCGCCGACCCGACGTGATCCTGCTCGACGAACCCACCAGTGCCCTGGGTGAGGCGGAGACGGCGGCCGTGCTCGCCGTGCTGTCGCGCACCACGGCGAGCGTGATCGTGGCCACCCACGACCAGCGAGTGTTGCAGTGGTGTAACGACGTCGTCGACGTCACGGGAGAGAGTCGCCGCTCCGAACACCCCTGACCTCGCGACGGGTCATCGGGGAACGGGCATTCTGGCTGATGGCAGGCGTGAAGTCGACCCTCGCGACGCCGTCGACGCCCGCGACGCCTTGGACGCCGTCGACGAATCATTGATCGTTACGCCACCGTCGCGGCGCGGGTCCGCCACGGGAACCACGAGCAACTCGCGCGCCACCGCCACGACGTCGACCCGTTCGAGGTCGCGACGTCACGTCGTTATTTTGTGAACTTACTCACAAAGGCGATTGACACGTCTCAAGACGGAGGGGACCCGCGCGGAGTCGTACTACATTCTTTGTATTGGCTGGGGGGGCCAAACGTCGAGCACCCGCCCGTTTCTCACGAAGCGGGCGGGTCCCGTCGTCTCTGGGACCTTTCGCACTTCATCGGGGGTGACCCGCGCACCTAGGGTGACCTCATGAGCAATTCACCGTCGTCGCGCGCGTCAGGGGCGGCGTCGGGACCATCATCGACCCCGGCCGCGACGTCGGTCGCGGAGCGACCACTGCTGCGTGGATGGCTGCACGTGGTGGGCGTCGTCGCGTTGCTCGGGTCTTCGCCACTGCTCTTCGCGCGATGCGCCACGTGGTCGCAGGTGCTCTGGGTGCTCTGTTACGTCGTGGGCGTGAGCGTCATGATGGGCACCAGCGCGCTCTTTCACCGCGTCCACTGGACGACCTCGCAGCGACGCGCCTGGCGGCGCGCCGACCACTCGGCGATCTTCTTCGCCATCTCGGGGAGCTACCTGGCCATCGCGGGACTGACCATGCACGGCACGATACGCCTCGTATTGATCATCATCATCGGCTCGGGCGCGCTCGTGGGTATCGCGATCCGTCAACTCGCCCTGGACACCCCTAAGTGGGTCAACACCCTGCCCTACCTCGTGGTGGGCTGGTCCGCGGTCGTGGTCCTGCCCCAGATCGAGCGCGGCGGCGGGGCGAGCGTGCTCACGTTGATCGTGGCCGGCGGACTCGTGTACTCCGCCGGAGCGGTGATCTACGGGGCCAAGCGCCCGCGCCTGAGTCCTCGGGTCTTTGGCTACCACGAACTCTTTCACGCCTTCACCCTGCTCGGGGCGGGACTGCACTTCGCGGCGATCTACGTGGCGCTTAAGTAGCGAGCTCGTCAGTTCGGCACGACGTTGTGTCGGATGAGCGAGGGCGTGAGGCGCCGGGTCGCGATGAAGGTCATCG
>JAJZFO010000327.1 GCA_021805305.1 Actinomycetes bacterium
CGCCTCGGACTGGCCGAGGGCGGGATCCCCATCGGCGCGGCCCTCTTCACCCGCGGCGGCGAGCTCCTAGGTGCGGGCCACAACCGCCGGGTGCAGGACGACGACGCCTCGGTGCACGCCGAGACCGACGCCTTTCGACGCGCCGGTCGACGCCGCGACTACACCCAGACCGTGATGGTCACCACGCTCTCACCGTGCTGGTACTGCTCGGGACTCGTGCGCCAATTCAACATCGGCGCACTCGTCGTCGGCGAGGCCGAGAATTTCGTGGGTGGCCACGAGTGGCTCGCGCAACTGGGCGTGGAAGTCGTCGTGCTCAACGACGACGCCTGCACCCGCCTGCTCGGTGAGTTCATCACCGAGCGCCCCGAGCTCTGGCACGAGGACATCGGCCTCTGATCAGCGGACGGGGGGTCCGAAGAGGCGGTCGCCCGCGTCGCCGAGCCCCGGAGTGATGTAGCCAATCTCGGTCAACTCCTGGTCGAGCGCGGCGGCCACGACGCGCACGTCCGGGTGCGCCGCGCGCACCGCCGCTAACCCGGGTTGGGCGGCGATCAGGCACAGGGCGGTGATCTCGCCCGCGTTGCGTTGGCGCAACATGTCAAGCACCTGGATGAGCGAGCCACCCGTGGCGAGCATCGGATCGCACAGCACCACCGGCGCTCGCTCGAGGTCTTCGGGCAGGCCGTCGAGGTAGACGTCGGCGCGTAACGTCGTCTCGTTACGGCGGAGGCCCACCAGGCAGACGCGGTGACGCGGCAGGACCTCTTGGACCGCGGGAGTCATCCCGAGCCCCGCTCGCAGGATCGGCACGATCACGAACTGGGTGTCGATGCGCACGGCCGGCGCGCCGTCCACCACCGGGGTGTCCACCGTGGTGGAGGTGACCGGGATGTCGCGGAACGCTTCGTAGGCGAGGAATCGTGAGATCTCCCCCGACAGACGCAAGAAGTCGGCGTTGGACGTCGACTTGTCGCGGATCTGGCGAACCTTGTCCTCGACGATCGGGTGCTGGACGATGAGTGGAGTGGGCACGAGGTCACCTTACGCTCTGGGCCACGCACCGGGTGGACGCAGGTTGGCGTCGGGCGTCGCCGACGCCAGCGTCGCAGGGCGACATTACGATGGCTCGGTGCCAAAGACCCTGCCCTCGCCCTCCGGGGCGGCGCAGTCGTCGCGAGCCAATCCCCTCGGCGGGGTCCTCTCCACCTATCGCGGCCCGCGCGCGCGCGTCGCCGGTGACGCCACGCTCGCCTGGTGGCGGCGCATACTGCCGATCATCGCCTCGCATCGGGTGGCCTTCGTCACCTCGATCGGCCTGTCCTTGGCGAGTCTCGTGTTTCAGACCCTGGTCCCCAACCTGCTCAACGCCGCCGTCACCAACGCGCTGGCGCGTCACACGGCGTCGCTGCACCGCGCCGTGATCGAGATCATCGTCCTGGGCGCGCTGGCGGGCGTCAGCGGCATCGTCTCTCGTCACTACCTCTATCGCACCGCCTACGAGGTCGAGGCCGACCTGCGGTCCCTGATCTATGAACACCTCACGTGGCTCAGCTTCAGCTTCTACGACCGCGTCCAGTCCGGCCAGTTGATCAGCCGGGCGAACTCCGACATCCGCAGCGTCCAGATGTACGCCACCTTCGCGCCCCTCATCGTGGTGCAGACCTTCATCGGCGTGCTGGCCTTCGCCTTCATGCTGCGCATCGACGTACTGCTGGCGTGCATCGCGATGGTCGTGATGCCCATCCTCTACGTGGTGGGCATCAAGATGCGCCGCGTGCTGTTTCCGATCTCGTGGATCACCCAGGCCCGCCTGGCCGACGTGGCCACCATCGTCGACGAGAACGTCAATGGGGTGCGGGTGGTCAAATCCTTCGCCCAGGAGGAGGCCGAGATCAACCGGCTGGCCGACGCCGCCGAGCGAGTGGCCTGGGCCTACGTCAAGGACGCCCAGATCCGTGGGCAGTGGTCGCCGTGGGTGCAGAACCTCCCCCAACTCGGACTGGCGCTGGTCCTGGCCTTCGGCGGTGTCATGGTGATCCACGGCACCCTCGGCGTGGGGGCGATCCTGGCGTTCAACGCCTACCTCTTGATGCTCCAGGCGCCCTTCATGATGTTCGGCCAGCTCGTCATGATGGGCCAACGGGCCAAGGCCAGCGCCGAGCGCATCTTCGAGATCCTCGACGAGCACCCCGAGGTCGTCGAACGCCCCGGGGCCTACGACCTGTTCGAAGTGGTCGGCGCGCTCGATTTCGACCACGTTCGCTTCGGCTACGGCCCCGGACTTGAGGTCCTCAAGGACTTCGACCTGCACGTCGCGGCCGGCGAGACGGTGGCCCTGGTGGGACGCACCGGTTCGGGCAAGTCGACGGTTGCGCGACTGGCCACGCGCTTCTACGACGTCGATGAGGGCGCGGCGAGGATCGACGGGCACGACGTGGCCGACGTGACGTTGTCGTCGCTTCGCCAGAACGTGGGCGTGGTGCTCGACGAGCCCTTCCTCTTCTCGGTCAGCGTGCGCGAGAACATCGCCTACGGGGTGCCGCACGCCTCCCTCGAGTCCATCGAGGCCGCCGCGCGCGCCGCGGCGGCCCACGACTTCATCACCGCCTTGCCCGACGGGTACGACACCGTGGTCGGCGAGCGCGGGTACACGTTGTCGGGAGGTCAGCGACAACGGATCGCCATCGCGCGCACCCTCCTGGTCAATCCCCCGGTCTTGATCCTCGACGACGCCACCAGCGCGATCGACGTCCACGTCGAGTCACTGATCCACGAGGCCCTGGGGACCCTCATGGCGTCGCGCACGACCTTGGTGATCGCCCACCGCATCTCGACCATCGCCTTGGCGCGTCGCGTCGTGATGCTCGACGAGGGGCGCGTCGTGGCCGACGGGACCCACGACGAGTTGCTGGCGCACTCGCCCCTCTACGGTGAGATCCTGGCCCAGACCATGGTCGAGGGGGCCTGATGGCCTGGGGCGGCGCGTGGGGCGCCGGGGCCGCGTTCGCGGGGCGCGGCGCGACGTCGGGCCTGCCTTTTGGGGGGATCCCGAGCGAGCTCGCCGAGGAGGCCGAGAAACTGCTCGCCGGCGAGCCGGCGCACGAGCCCTCCGCGATCCGCTTCCGCCAACGGCCCAGCCGCGCCGAGACCCAGCGTCTGACGTTGCCGCGCATGTTGCGCGAGTACCCGCGACTGGTCGTCTACGGTTCGCTCCTGGTGATCGCGACCAGCCTGTTGCTGCAGG
>JAJZFO010000173.1 GCA_021805305.1 Actinomycetes bacterium
GGGGTGGGAGCACCCTCGTAGACGTCGGGCGACCACATGTGAAAGGGCACCGCCGCCACCTTGAAGGCGAACCCGATCAACAAGAGGGCGCCGCCCGCCACCAACAGTCCGGGTCGTAGCACGACGTTGGAACCGAGGAAGTACGAGATGGTGCTCAGGTTCGTCGATCCGGTCGCGCCGTAGAGCAGGGCCGCCCCGTAGATGAAGATGGCCGAGGCGAAGCCGCCGAGCACGAAGTACTTGAGCGAGGCCTCCGCGGACTCGGTCTTGCGCCGATCCAGCGCGACCAGGACGTAGAGCCCGAGGGAGAGGATCTCCAGGCCCAAGAAGATGACGATCAGGTCGTTCGCCTGGGTCATCAAGAGCGCCCCGGCACTCGCGGCCATCGCCAGGATCTGGTACTCGGGTCCGCGCACGTTCTCGCGCACCGCCCAGTCGTGCGCCACCAGGGCCGCGAGGCCCACCGAGACCGCGATCACCGCGCTCGCCACGACCGAGAATCCGTCGAGGACCACCGCGTGCGCGACCGTCGTCGACGCGCCCGCGTGGTCGAGTCCGCGCCACTGGAAGTACGTGGTCACCAGCACCGCGACCGAGGTGAGGACGGTCACCGACGTCGAGAACAGCATCGGCACCGTACGGCGCCACAGGGCCGAGGTGATGAGGAGCACGAGGGCGGCGCCGAAGTACAGCAGGACCGGCAGAATGGTCAGGTAGTGAATGGAGGGGATGGTCACGGTGTTCACTTGATCACGCTCGCGGTGGCGACCTGGGTGACGAGAGTGTGCACCGAGGGGGTGATGCGGTTCAGGACCGGCTGGGGAAAGACGCCGAGGAGCACGATCAAGACGACCACCGGGGCCAGGACCCAACGCTCACCGGCGGACGCGTCCGTCACGGTGGCGTTGGCGCCGAGCGCGCGACCGTGAAAGACACGCTGGTAGGCCCACAGGAGGTACACCGCCGAGGCGAGGACCCCGAGGGCCGCGACCGCGCTCCACCAGGCGTGGGTCGTGAAGGTGCCGATCAGGATCAGGTACTCCGACACGAATCCCGAGAGACCCGGCAGGCCGATGCTGGCCAACATGGCCACGGTGAAGAGCCCCGCCATCACCGGCGCGGGGCCCTGCAGGCCCGCGAAATCCGCGATCTGGATACTGGCGCGACGCCGCTCGAGGAAGCCGATGATCAAGAAGAAGCCAATGGTGATGATGCCGTGGTTGAACATCAACAGCACCGCGCCGGTGACCCCGATGGTCGAGCCCGACATGATCCCGAGCGTGATGAAGCTCATCTGGGCCAGTGACGAGTACGCCACGAAGCGCTTGAGGTCCGCGGCCACGCAGGCCAGCACCGACCCGTAGAGGATACCGATGACGGCCAGCGTCAAGACGTAGGGTCGCACGCTCACCTGCGCCAGCGGCAACAGGCCCACCGCGAAGCGCAGTAGTCCGTAACTGCCGAGCTTGGCCAGGAGAGCCGAGAGCTCGATGGAACCCGCGGTCGGCGCCTCGGCGTAGGTCAGCGGGGACCAGGTGTGCAGGGGCCAGACCGGGGCCTTGGCGCCGAAGGCCACCGCGAAGGCCACGAACAACCACACCGCCGTCGCGTGCGACATCGACGTGGCGGCCATCGCCCCGTAGGCGAAGGTCAGCGCCGCGGTCGGGTGCTGGTGCTGGTAGGCGAAGCCCATGTACAAGATACCGATCAGCAGGAACGCCGACGCGGTGAAGGTGTACAAGAAGAACTTGAGCGCCGCGCGCGTGCGTTCCTTCGCGCCCCAGCCCGAGATGATGAAGTAGCACGGCACCAGGGTCAGCTCGAAGAACACGAAGAACTCCAGCACGTCGTGCGCGACGAAGGAGCCCATGGTGAGGCTCGTCAGGATCAACAGCCACGAGACGAAAGCCGGCTCGCGGCGCTTGTCGCGCCCCCCGAGCAGCGACAGCAGCAACACGAGCGCGGTCAAGACCACCATCAACAGACTCAATCCGTCGAGGGCGACGTCGTAGGCCAGTCCCAGCGGCGCCGAGACGACGTGACGAGAGAGAAAGTCGTAGCCCTGGGCGCCGGCCACGTTGCTCTTGTAGAGTACGGCCACCACCAGGGTCAACACGACTTCGAGGGCTCCGACGCCCACCGCGACGCGATAGGCGGCGTCGGGGGTGCGACGCACCGCCATCGCCACCAGGGCCCCGAGCAGGGGCAGCACGATCAACGCGCTCAGCCAGAGGGAGGAGTGCATCTCTACCTCACCCGTCCCACGAGGTACACGACGATGACGGTCGCCCCGAGCACCATGGCCAGCGCGTATTGACGCACCATGCCCGCTTGCAGTTTGCGAATTCCCTCGCCACTTCGTCGCACCGATCCTCCGAGACCCTCCACCGCGCCGTCGATGACCCGTTCCTCGACGACGTCGTAGGAGAACTGCGCCGCCGTGGCGAGCGGACGCGCCAACGTGGCGTCGTAGGCGTCGTCCCAGTGCCACACGTGCTCGAAGAACGGCTTCTCGAAGGTGGCGGACTCGACGCGGTTGCGCCAAATGGTGAAGGCCGCGAAGAGGCCGATGGCGGCGGCGGCCACGTCGACCAGGGCCAGTCCGGTCTGCAGGGTGGTGCTCTGCGCCGCGCTCGGGGCCACGTACCCGAAGGTCGGGGCCAGGAAGTGGGTGAGGGAGAACCCGTGCGCCCACGGCAGGTCCAAGACACCACCGAACACGCTCAGCACGGCGAGGATCAACAGCGGCACGGTCATCGCCACGGGGGATTCGTGGGGGTCGTGCTGGTGGGTGACCTCGCGGAAGCGTTCGGACCCGCGAAAGGTCAGCACGAAGAGGCGACTCATGTAGTAGGCCGTCAGAATCGCCGTCAGGACGCCGAGGACCCACAGCGGTTTGTTGTGGGTGAACACGTTGGTCAGCACGTCTCCCTTGGACCAGAAGCCCGCGAAGGGGGGCACGCCCGAGATGGTGAGCCAGCCGATGAGGAAGGTCGGGAAGGTGAGGGGGAGCCACCGCGCGAGGCCGCCCATCTTGCGCATGTCCTGTTCGCCGCCGAGCGAGTGGATCACCGAGCCCGACCCGAGGAACAAGAGGGCCTTGAAGAACGCGTGACTGACCATCAAGAAGATCGCGGCGCCGTAGGCGCCCACGCCGACGGCCAGGACCATGTACCCGATCTGGGACACGGTCGAGAAGGCGAGGACCTTCTTGATGTCCTTTTGCGCGGTGGCGATGG
>JAJZFO010000106.1 GCA_021805305.1 Actinomycetes bacterium
GGGATGGCCATGTCCTCGAGGGCGTCGGCCGCGGGCAGCGGGATGTGGGGCGTCGTGATGCGTACGACGGGACCGTCGAGGTCGTAGAAGATCTCCTCGGACACGATCGAACTGAGCTCGCCGCCCCAGCCACACAGGCGGGGGTTTTCCTCGACCGTGAACAGACGACCGGTGGAGACGACCTCGCGCAGAATCGTGGTGGTGTCGAGGGGAACCAGTGAGCGCACGTCGACCACGGTGCATTCAATACCGGCCGCCGACAACTCTTCCGCCGCCTTGAGCGCCTTGGGCACCATGGCGCCCAGGGCCACCAGGGTGGCGTCGGCGCCCTGGCGCAGGACCTTAGCCGAGCCCAGCGTGTCGACGATGTCCCCGTCGGGGACCTCCATCTTGGAGGCGTAGAGCGACTTGGCCTCGAGGAAGATCACCGGGTCCGGGTCGCGCACCGCCGCGGCCATCAGACCGATGACGTCCAGGGCGTTCGAGGGCACGACGACCTTGAGTCCGGGCACCATCATGGCCCAGTTCTCGACGCTCTGGGAGTGCTGGGCCCCGAAGCGCAGACCGCCCCCGTTGCCCGAACGGATCACGAGAGGAAAGGTCATCTGTCCATTCGTCATGTAGCGCGACTTGGCGATTTCGTTAACCACGATGTCCCAACACACGGCGAAGAAGTCCGAGAACATGATCTCGGCGATCGGCTTGAGGCCCGTCATCGCGGCGCCCATGGCCGCTCCGAGAATCGCCTGTTCCGAAATGGGCGTGTCGCGCACGCGCAGCGGTCCGAACTCGTCGAAGAGCCCCACGGTGCCCTTGAAGACTCCGCCCGCGCGCCCAATGTCCTCGCCGATCGCGAGGACCGACTCGTCGCGGCGCATCTCTTGGGCGATGCCCCGCGCGATTGCCTCACGGAAAGTTAATTGCGCCATGCGGAGCCTCCATCAGCCCAAACGTCCTTCATCAACAAGTCGGCGCCCGGGGTGGGGCCGGCCTTCGCCTCTTCGGTGGCCCGATCGACGTCCGCGGCCACGGCGAGTTCGATCTCGACCAATTGCGCCTCGGTGGCCCCCTCGGCCAGGAGACGCGCGTGGTACATGGGGATCGGGTCCTTGGCCAACCACTCAGCCACCTCGTCGTCGGGTCGGTACTTCCCGGGGTCGGCGCGCGAGTGTCCCCCGTGGCGGTAGGTCAACGCCTCGATCAAACTCGGGCCCTCGCCGGCGCGCGCGCGTTCGATGGCGCGCACGGCGACGTCGTACACGGCGTCCACGTCGTTGCCGTCGACGATGATCGAGTCGAGGCCGTAGGCGCTCGCGCGGTCCGCGGCGGGGTTGGGTACCGCGGTGATCTCGGTGGTGCGGGTGTACTCCATCCACAGGTTGTTCTCGCACACGAAGACGACCGGCAGTTTCCAGATGGCGGCGAAGTTCAAGGCCTCGTGGAAGGCGCCGATATTGGTCGAACCGTCACCGAAGAAGCACACCGCGACCTGTTCGGTGCCCCGGTACTGCGCGCTCCAGGCCGCGCCGCACGCGATGGGCAGGTGCGCGCCGATGATGGCGTAGGAGCCCATGACCCCGTGTTCGACGCTGGTGAGGTGCATTGAGCCGCCCTTGCCGGCCATGAGTCCGTTGGTGCGGCCCATCAGCTCCGCCAGCACCGGGGTCATCGGCACGCCGCGCGCCAGGGTGTGGGCGTGCCCCCGGTAGGTCGCGAAGGTGTAGTCGTCGGAGCGCATCGCCGCCGCGAAGCCCGCGGCGATGGCCTCCTGGCCGAGGGAGAGGTGGCTCGTGCCCTTGACGTAGTTCTCGAGGAACAGGTCGTAGGCGCGCTTCTCGAACTGGCGCAGCGCCACCTGAACGCGATAGAGCTCGAGCTTGGCCTCCAGGTCGAGCGTGGGGACAGCGGTCGTGGTCATGTTCACTCCTAATACTTGTTAGCGATCATCAGTTCTTGCGCGGGGAACTTCGTGAGGATCGCCGGTCCGTTCTCGGTGACGACGATCTCCTCTTCGATGCGCGCCGCTGAGATACCGTCGGTAGCGGGACAGTAGGTCTCGAGCGCGAAGACCATACCCACTTGTAGTTCGATGGGGTCGGTCAGGGAATTCAGTCGCGAGATCACCGGACGTTCGTGCAGGCCCAGTCCCAACCCGTGCCCGAACTGGAGCCCGAAGGCGGCCATCTCGTTAGCGAATCCGAACTCCGTGGCCGCGGGCCAGGACCGCGCGATCACGTCGGTGCCCACCCCGGGGCGCACCAGGTCGATCGCGTTGTCCATCCATTCGCGCGCCTGGGTGTAGGCGTCGCGTTGCACGGCGGTCGAGGACCCCACCGACAACGTGCGGTAGTAGCAGGTGCGGTACCCGTTATAGGAGTGGATGATGTCGAAGAAGGCCTGATCGCCCGGTCGAATGATCCGGTCGGTAAAATTGTGGGGGTGCGGATTGCACCGTTCTCCCGAGACCGAATTGATGGCCTCCACCTGGTCCGACCCCATCTCGTAGAGTCGCTTGTTCGCGAGCGCGACGATCTCGTTCTCGCGGACCCCCGGCTTGAGGGCTTCGAAGATGTCCTGGTAGACCCCGTCGACCATCGCCGCCGCCTGGCTCAGCAGCATCAATTCGTCCTGATTCTTGATCACGCGCGCGTCGAGCATGGTCTGCTGCGCGTCGCGCACGTCCACGCCCGCCTTTTGCAACTCGAACAAAAAGGGCAGCTCGACGATGTCCAGACCGATGGGCTGTCCCGCGACCCCCGCGTCGGCCAAGAGACCCACGATCTCCTTGACCGCCGACTCAAAGAGACCCGCGCGCGGCGCGATGGCCCCGCGCAGCCCCAGCATCCCCGCGCGGCAGTTGTCGGGTTCGAGCCAGGGGGCGAACAACTTATGGTGACGCGCCGCCGAACCGAAATCCCACACGATCGGTTCGCCGCCGCGCGTCAAGAGGCAGTACCGCGTCATCTTGTCGCCGAGCGCCCCGCCCACCCAGGTGCCCGAGACGTAACGGATGTTGTAGAAGTCGAACAGCAAGAGAGCACCGAACTCACTCTGATCGAGGACCTCGCGCGCGCGCGCCAGGCGGTAGTTGCGCAGTCGCTCGAAGTCGACGCGCGTCTCGAAGTCCACCCCCATGTGGCCGGGGGTGTTCATGACCGGTCCGAATCCCTCCACGGGTCAGTCCCCCAATCCGTCGTCGACGTAGATGTTCTCGGGAACCAGGTCGAGC
>JAJZFO010000294.1 GCA_021805305.1 Actinomycetes bacterium
GAGGTGTGGACGCACTGGGGAATCTCGCATCACGTCCTCAACGCCGAGACCGCGACGCTGGACTTCGCCGAGGAGGTGGTGACCTACGTGGCCGGACTCTTTCCCGAGAGTCCCGTGCACATCGGGGGTGACGAATGCCCCAGCACCCAGTGGGGCCGCAGTGACGCGGCGCGCGAGGTGATGCGCCGCCACGGCTTCGACGACCCGGGACAATTGCAGGGCCTCTTCACCGAGCGACTCGCGCGATCACTGCGCGGCGGCGGGCGAGAGGTTCTCGCCTGGGACGAGGTGCTCGACGCCGAGGTCGTCGGGGGCACCACCATCTGCGCCTGGCGCAGCGCGCACAAGGCGGTCGAGGCCGCCGAGCGTGGCCACGACGTGATCATGGCACCGATGCAGCACCTCTACTTCGACTGGCTGAGCAGTGACTCACCCGACGAGCCGGTCGCCGTGGCGCCGTGGCCCTACGTGACCACGTGGGAGAAGGTCTACGGCGTCACGTTGATCCCCGACGAGCTCGACCCGCGGTATCACCACCGCATCCGAGGCGCCCAGGCGCAATTGTGGACGGAGTACATTGACTCCGTGGCGCGTCTGGATTACATGGCCTTTCCTCGCCTGTGCGCCTTCAGCGAGGTCGTCTGGGGCACCAATGACTCCCTTGAGGAGTTCCGCCCGCGCCTCGAACGCCATCTGCGTCGCCTCGACGCCATGGGCGTCGCCTATCGCGCCCTCGATCCGTGGCCAGATGTCGAGTGAGCGCCTCGCCGATCTCGAACGTGAGCTCGGTACCGCCACGCCCGAGCACCTCGAAGGACTCCGATCGATCGACGCCGTGACGATGGGCTCGCTGTTGGGCGAGCTCATGTTGGGCTCAGAGGTCGTCGTCGAGCTGCGCGAGCACTGGGACGACCTTCGACGTTCCGCGCGATGGCTGTCGCTCCTGGCGGCGATGGACGCGCGCATCGACCGTGACCGCGGGGACATCGATGCGCCCATCGTGATCTGGGACGACCTCGACGACGTGGGCGAGAGCGGTCGACTGGTCGTGTTCTATCTCGTGGCGATCCAGTTGCGCAAGATGTTCGCTCACCACGAGCGCGTGGGAGTCCCGCGTGACGTCAGCCTCGCGACGCTGGGCGCCCTCGCACGCCACGCCGAGACCCACTCGCTCAAGCACGCCACGACCGGGATCGACGCCGCGTGGTGGATGCAGCCGATACTGCGCGGGGAGATCCTGCAGATCGGAAGTCTCAAATTCCATCTCGTGCACCTCGGGGTGGGCACCTTGTCGCCCAGCCCGTGGCTCGACGAGCGCGAAGCCACCGCGCGTGGCGAGGGCTTTCGACGCGGGGACCTCTCCCTCGGGGTCCACATCCCCGCGCGCATCGACCTCTCGGCGCGCGCCCTCGACGATACGTTCGCCCGCGCCCGTGAGGTCCTCGCGCGAGTGTGGCCCTGCCCCACGCGGCGGCTGGCGACGTGTCAGTCGTGGATGATGGACGAGCGCCTCGACGCCGCCCTGGGCGAGACCAGCAACGTCGTCGGCTTCCAGCGGCGCTTCACACTCATCGATCCCTACGCGGACGACGTTGACCAGGTGCGCTACTTCGTCTTCGCCGAGAGCGCCGGTTCGCTCGACGGCGCGCGTCTCTCGCGCGTGCAGAGGGTGATCCACGACGTGTTGTCGAGGGGCGACGCGTGGCACAATCGCACGGGCTGGCTCGACTTCGACTGATCGGGTCCCGGGCGCGTGCCCGGGTTCGGTTTCGCGCGCGCCGCGCGCACTGTTGCCTTGACCCGTGAATCTGACATTTGATGTGATTTCTAGGTCAATCTGTGTGAAAATTTCTCATGAGTTGGTTGATTAGTGTGAAAAATTCACATACGATGTCACTCGTGGATTCCAAGACCCGCCGATCGACCATCGCTGAGCGCCTGCGGATCCAGGGCGAGGCCTCGATCGTGGAGCTCGCGGCGATCTTTGGCACCTCGGAGATGACGATTCGACGCGACCTCGACCTCCTCGAGGCGGAGGGTCTGGCTCGACGCGCCCGCGGAGGGGCGATCTCGGTGCAGAGCCGCTCCTTCGAACCGCCGATCCTATTGCGCGCCGCCCAGTCCTCCGAGGCCAAGCGCGCCATCGGGGCGGCGGCGGCGGCGATGCTGCGCGAGAACGAGACGGTGTTCCTCGACGTGGGGAGCACGACCCACGAGATGGCCAAGGCCATCCCGGCCGATCTGCCCATCACCGCGATCACCAGTTCCCTGTTGATCGCGATGGAGCTCTCGACCAAGCCCGCGGTCAAGACCATCGTGACCGGCGGCGTGATCCGCCAAGGCGAGATGAGTCTGATCGGACCGCGCGCGCAGGTCTCCTTCGCCGACCTCAACTTCGACGCGCTCTTCGTGGGCGTGGCGGGGATCAGTCACGCCAAGGGGCTCACGGAGTACAACCTCGACGATGCCGACGTGAAGCGTGCCGCGATGGCCAACGGGCGACGGGTCATCGTGTTGGCCGACGAATCCAAGATCGGTCGCGTCGCGCTGGTGACCTTCGCCCCGATCCACGCCGTTGACGTGCTCGTCACCGACGCCGCGTCCACCCACACCGGGGTGCGCCACATCCGCGAACAGGACGTCGACGTGTTGCACGTCGCGTCATCAGAGAAGGAGTCCATGTAATGTCGCGTTTTCGCACCATCTTCCCCGGGGTCGACAAGCCCCTCATCGCGATGGCGCACGTGCCGCCGTTGCCCGGGACGCCGCTCTACGACGCCGCCGCCGGTGTCGAGGGTCTCATCGACCACGTCAAGCGCGACACCGCCGTGCTGCTCGAGGGTGGCTTCGACGCCGTGCTCTTCTGCAACGAGGGTGACCGCCCGTACCAACTGCACGCGGGTCTCGAGGCGTCGGCGGTCATGACGCGCGTGGCCAGTGAGTGCAAGCCCGACGATCGACCCTTCGGCGTCGACTACCTCTGGGACGCCCAGTGCGCGATGGCCATCGCCGTGGGGTCGGGCGCCGCGTTCATGCGAGAGGTCATCAACGGTTCGTGGGAATCCGACATGGGTCCCTGGCACCCCGACGCCGCCAAGCTACTGCGCGACCGGCGTAACTTCGGGCGAGAGGACCTGGCCGTCTTCGCCAACATCACGCCGGAGTTCGCCTCACCCATCGGCAAGCGCACCGCCGCGCAGATGGCCCGGTCCACCGTGGTCTCGAGCCTCGCCGACGTGATCCTCGTCTCGGGCCCGATGGCCGGTGCCGAACCGGACGTGCAAACGGTGGCCGACGTGCGCGAAGCGGTCGATCCGCACGTGCCCGTGTTGCTCAACACCGGGGCGAAGGCCGCCACGATCGCGCAGTACCTCAAGTACGCCGACGGCTGCATCGTGGGTTCGGACCTCAAGCGCGACGGCTACACGTGGAACGAGGTCGACCCCGAGCGCGTCAAGCGCTTCATCGACGCCGCGCGAAGTGCCTGAACGCGGACCCCTGCTCCTGGGCATCGACCTGGGGTCCTCGGGGGTGAAGGCGACCCTGGTCAGTCCCGAGAGCGGGATCGTGGCGAGCACCTCACGCGACGTGGCGCTCTTCAGCGACCACCCCGGCTGGGCCGAGGCTGATCCCGGCGAATGGTGGAGCGCCACCTGCGAGGTCATCGGTCGTCTGCTCGACGAGACCGGACGCGCGCCGGCCGACGTCGTGGCCCTGGCGGTCTCGGGCATGGTGCCCGCCGTGGTCGTCTGCGACGAGCGCGGGGTGCCCCTGCGGCGGGCCATCTTGCAGAATGACGCGCGCGCGACCCAAGAGATCCGCGAGCTCCAACGCGCCCTGGAGCACCTTGACCTACTGCGACTGACCGGATCGGTCCTGTCGCAACAATCCGTCTCCCCGACGGTGCTGTGGCTGGCGAGGAGCGAGCCAGCGGTATGGTCCCGCACGGTGAGCGTGCAGGGTTCATACGACTGGCTCGCTCGTCAGTTCGGCGCCGAGGCACACGTGGAGCAGAACTGGGCGCTCGAGAGCGGTCTCTACGACCTCGAGTTGCGCCCCCTCGACTCGGTGCCCGCTGCCACGCAGATCGCCTGGCCCGCGTTGTTGCCGGTGCGCCGTCCCGGAACGGTCGTCGGGGAGGTGTCGCGTGTGGCCGCCGAGGCGAGCGGCCTGCTCGAGGGCACCACCATCGTGGTGGGGGGCGCCGACCACGTGCTGTCGGCCTACGGCGCGGGCCTGACCAAGACCGGCGACGCGTTGATCAAACTCGGGGGCGCCGGCGACATCTTGGCGGTGTCGAAGAAGGTGTTCTTGGACCGTCGCCTCTACCTCGACGCCCATCCCATCCCGGGATCGTGGCTGCCCAACGGCTGCATGGCGACCAGCGGATCGGTTCTGCGCTGGGAACAGGCGCTCTTTGATGGCGCCTCGCTCGAGACCCTCGACGCCGAGGCTCGCGCCTCGCGACCCGGCGCGCTGGTCTCGCTGCCGTACTTCTTGGGTGAGAAGACGCCGTTGCACGATCCCGACCTGCGCGGCGTGGTCGCGGGTCTGCACCTGGGCACCACGCGCGGAGATCTGCACCGCTCCTTCCTCGAGGGCATCGCCTACGGGTTCAAGGCCCACGTCGACGTCTTCGCCGAGGGTGGCCTCGAGCTCGGGGACGTGCGCATCACCAACGGGGGGTCGCGTTCGCGACTGTGGCGCGAGATCCTCGCCGACGTGTTACACCGCGACCTGATCTCCATCATCAATCATCCGGGCGCCTCCTACGGCGCCGCGGTCATCGCCGGCATCGGCACCGGTCTGATCCACGACTGGTCCTACGTGTCGGGCGCCCTCGAGAAGGGTGAGGTCATCTCGCCACGACACGAGAACATCGCGGTCTACGAGGAGCGTTACCAGCAGTTCCGCCAGCTGAGCGAAGTCACGGCCCCCATCTCTCATTCACTCGCAAGGAGTCCCCTATGAACCAGCCACTCGCCGTCGTCACCGGAGCCGGATCGGGTATCGGTGCGGCGATCGCCCTCGAGCTGGGCCGACGAGGGTTTCACGTCGTCGTCACCGATCTCGACGCGGCCGCGGCGGCGGCCACGGCCCAGGGAATCGCCAGGGCCGAGGCGCACCCCTTGGACGTGACGGACCCCCTCGCGTGCGACGAGCTGGTGGCGCGCGTCGTCGGGGCCCACGGGCGACTCGACGTGTGGGTGTCCAACGCCGGCATCTCGAAGATGCAGCGATTCGTCGATGTCGCGCCGGCGGACCTCGTGCGGACCTTCGAGGTCAACACCTTCGGTGTCTTCTACTGCGGACAGTCCGCGGCGCGCGCCATGATCGCCCTGGGTGTGGGCGGGATCATCATCAACACGGCCTCGATGGCCGCCAAGCAAGGCGGCGTGCCGTTCCTGGCCGACTACGTCGCCAGCAAGTTCGCGGTGCTCGGACTCACCCAGGCCATGGCCCACGAACTGGCGCCTCACGGGATCCGGGTGAACTCGGTGTGCCCCGGTTTCGTGGCCACCCCCATGCAGAGCCGCGAGCTCGCCTGGGAGGCGCAATTGCGCGGTACCGACCCCGAGACCGTCAAGCAGATGTGGATCGACGACACGCCCCTGGCGCGTTTGCAGACCCCCGAGGACGTGGCCACGGTGGTGGCGTTCCTCGCCTCGCCCGACGCGAAGTTCCTCACGGGCGAATCCATCTCGGTCAACGGCGGCGCCTTCATGGACTGAGGCGTCGGTGGTTACATCGTCGTTACCGCGACGAAATACTCCGTACACATAGCCGACATAGGTTGTGAGAATGGGAGTCGTCTTCGAGGTTGACGCGTCGGGCGCCTGGAACGAGATGTTCTCCGCCCCTGGTCAGCCCCGGGCCATCTACGAACGCCTCCTGGCCGACCTCAACGCGTATCCCCTCGAGGAACTTCGCCAGCGATCCGACCAGCTCTCTCGCACCTTCATCGACCGCGGTGTGACCTTCGCCCACAGCGGTGAGGAGCGGCCCTTCCCCCTCGATCTGGTGCCGCGCATCCTGGGCGCGCTGGAGTGGGACCGCCTCGCTCGGGGCATCGCTCAGCGGGTGCGGGCGCTCGAAGCGTTCCTCGATGACGTCTACGGCGCGGGGCGCATCTTCGACGAAGGATTGATGCCGCGCGCGGACGTGACGTCGAGTCCGCACTTCTGTCGGGCCGCCTTTGGCGTCACGCCGCCCAACGGGGTGCGCGTCGCGGTGGCCGGCATCGACCTGGTCCGCGACGAGCACGGGAACTTCTGCGTGCTCGAGGACAACGTGCGCATCCCGTCGGGCGTGAGTTACGTCATCGAGAACCGTCGCGCCATGACCCAGGCGTTCTCGTCATTGTTCTCCGACCATCGGGTCCACCCCGTGGACGCCTATCCGTCGCGCCTCTTCGCGGCGTTGCTCGCGGCCGCGCCACGCAAGGCCGTCGATCCCGTGATCGTGGTGCTCAGCCCGGGCGTGCACAACGCGGCGTATTTCGAACACGTGCTACTCGCGCGAATGATGGGCGTCGAACTCGTCGAGGGGCGCGACCTGGTGTGTCGCTCGAATCACGTGTTCATGCGTACCACCAACGGTGAGCGGGGCGTGCACGTGATCTACCGCCGGGTGGACGATGCCTGGCTCGATCCACTGCAGTTCCGACCCGACACCGTGATCGGGGTGGCGGGACTGGTCAACGCCGCGCGCGCGGGCAACGTGGTGATCTCCAACGGCGTCGGCAACGGCGTCGCCGATGACAAGCTGGTCTACACCTACGTGCCCGAATTCATCCGTTTCTACCTGGGCGAGAAGCCGCTGCTCGACAACGTCGAGACCCTGCGTCTGCAGGACGAGGAGGCGCGCGCCGAGGTGCTGGGGTCACTGGCCAAGTACGTCATCAAACCGGTCGACGGGTCGGGCGGCAAGGGTATCGTCATCGGTCCCCAGGCGACCAAGACCGAGTTGCGTTCGTTGCGCAAGGCCATCGCCGCCGCGCCACGCCACTACATCGCCCAGCGACCGGTGGCCTTGTCGACGCACCCCACGTTCGTGGGCGACACGATCGCGCCGCGACACGTGGACCTGCGGCCCTTCGCGGTCAACGACGGCGAGGAGGTCTGGGTGCTGCCCGGCGGCCTCACCCGCGTGGCCCTGGGCGAGGGCGAGCTCATCGTCAATTCCTCGCGCGGCGGTGGATCGAAGGACACCTGGGTCCTCAACGACGAGACCGTCGCCTTTCGCGGTGCGGTGCCCCCGGCCAGCCACCGCTCTCGCCGCTACCCCGCGCCGCCGCGACAGAACGACGAGTTCGTCCCCCAGGGCGAGCAATGAGGCATCGATGAGCGAACGTGGCATGCTCTCACGACTGGCCGAGTCGCTCTTTTGGATCGGTCGCTACATCGAGCGCGCCGACGACACTGCGCGCATCGTCGACTCCTACGTGCACCGCATGGTCGAGGACCCCTTCAACGACGAGAGCGCGACCTGTCGCTCCCTGTTCTCGATCCTGGGAATCGAGGTCGAGGTGGAGCGACTGCGCGCCGTCGAGACGTTGCAGACCATCGTGTACGACGTCGACAATCCCAATTCGATCGCCGGCGCCCTCAACGGCGCCTACGAGAACGCGCGGCGCAGCCGCGACTACATCTCCTCCGAGATGTGGGTGGCCCTCAACACCACGCGCAACGAGCTGCCCCTGCGCGCGCTCACCGCGCGCGAACTCGGATCCTCGACGTACCTGCAGTACGTGCGCGAGCGGACCTCGTTGCTGGCCGGCCTGACCGACGCGACGCTCAGCCACGACGACGGGTGGCGGTTCCTGGTGCTCGGTCGCAACCTCGAGCGCATCGACATGACGGCGCGGCTTCTACGCGGCCGGGTGGTCAGTGACGAGAACGCCCCGGACTGGATGGCGTTCTTGCGCGCGTCGGGCGCGATGGAGGCCTTCATGCGCAACACGCGCGAGATCAACGACGCCAACGGGGTCGCGGCGTTCTTGATGCTCGACCGACTCTTCCCCCGGTCGGTGCTCTACTCACTCAATCTCGCCGACGAGTGCCTCGTCGAGATCCAGCCGGTGGCCCAGCGCATCAGCGCGGGTGACGCGGCGCGTCAGGCGCTGGCGCGCGCGCGGGGCACCTTGGAGTTCATCGACCCTCGCCAGTTGATCGATCAGTTGCCCGAGTTGCTGGAGATGCTCGAGACGACGTGCTTTCGCGTGACCGACGCCGTGACCGACCGCTACTTCCGCCACGAGGACGCCGTCGCCTGGAACCTTGAGGAGGGACTGTGAGTGAGCGGCTGGGACTCTCGATCCGTCACGACACGGGGTTCCACTACGACGGCATGGCCAAGGCGTCCTACAACGAGGCGCGCATGACGCCGCGCTCGTTGAGCACCCAGCAGGTGCAGTCGTCGCGCATCGCGGTGCGACCGATCATCCCCTTGAGCACCCACGTCGATTACTTCGGCACGATCGTGACGTCCTTCGACATCCAAGAGACCCATCCCCAGCTCGAGGTCGAGGCGGTGTCCCAGGTCGAGAGTTGGGCGGCGTCGCTGGATAGTCCCCTGGGCTGGTCCGACCTGCGCAGTGAGCGTCTCGTGGACCGCTTCTCCGAGTTCTTGTGGCCCACGTCGAGGACCACCGTGGTCGGGGCGTTCGACGCGCAGCTCGAGGCGTGGCGCCGCAGCAGCGACGTGCACGAGTGCGCCGAGGCGGTCTCGTCCTTCGTGCGCGACGAGGTCGCCTACGTCCCGGGGGCGACGACGGTCTCGGCCACCGCCCAGGAGGCCTGGGAGCGTCGCGAGGGGGTCTGTCAGGACATCACGCACGTCACCATCGGATTGTTGCGACTGCTGGGCGTCCCCGCGCGGTACGTGTCGGGGTACCTCTATCCGGCCACCGACCCGTCCATCGACGACGTCGTCGAGGGACAGAGCCACGCGTGGGTCGAGTACTTCTCGGGTTCTTGGACCGGCATCGATCCCACCAACGGGGTGCGTGAGACCGAACGGCACATCATCGTCGGCTACGGCCGCGACTACGACGACGTGGCGCCGCTCAAGGGGATCTACCAGGGGCCCGCGTCCACCCAGTTGGGCGTCGTGGTCGAGATCCGACGCACGCATTGAGGTTCGTCCTTTTCTAGGATGGCTCCATGGACTTGGAACTGAACGATCGCACTGTCTTGATCACCGGTGGCACCGACGGCCTCGGGCTGGCACTCGCCCGGGTGCTCATCGACGAGGGGGCCAACGTGGCCGTCTGCGGTCGCGACGAGAACCGACTCGCCGCGGCGCAGGACTCTTTGGGCACTCGCGCGCTGTGCGTGCAGGCGGACGTCACCCGCGCCAGCGATTGCGACCGGTTCGTCGAGGCGACCCTCGAACGCTTCGGGCGTCTCGACGGCGTCGTCAACAACGCCGGTCGCGCGGCGTCCTCGAGCGTCGCGACGTCTGATGACGAGGCCTGGCGCGACGACTACGAGCTCAAGGTGATGGCGGCGCTACGGATCTCTCGCGCTTCCCTGGAGCACCTGCGGGTGAACGCGGGCGCGATTCTCAACGTACTGGCGATCTCGGCGCGCACGCCGCCCGCCGGTTCGGCCCCGACCTCGGTGTCGCGCGCGGCGGGCCTGGCCTTCACCAAGGCGCTGGCCAACGAGGTGGGTCCCCTGGGGATCCGAGTCAACGCCCTGCTCATCGGACTCATCGAATCGGGGCAGTGGGTGCGTCGCGCCGCGGCGATCGGCCAACCCCTCGAGGACTTCTACGCCGTGACCGCCAAGAGCGCGAACATCGCGCTGGGGCGCTTCGGGCAATCGCGCGAGTTCGCCGACGTGGCGGCGTTCCTCCTCTCGCCGCGCGCGGGCTTCGTCACCGGCGTGGGCATCAGCGTCGATGGGGGCATGTCCCCGGTGATCTGACGCTTCGTCACTGCCGTCACCGCCAAGGTCCGCGACACCGTGACGGCAGGCCAGGACGTGATGTGGAGGGGTGACGCGTGAGCGTCACGCTCACGCCGGGAGCACCCGCGTCAGGCCACGGTGACCCAGCCGTAGGTCACGCACAGCCCCAAGGCGTTGATGAGCACGAAGCTCGCGATGATCACGCCAACGACCACCTTGGTCGCGGTGCTGCCCCGTGATCGCGTCGCCGCCGGCATGTACCACCCGGGCAGGGAGCCCGCCACCTCGCGGGGCGACCAGGGGACGGCTCGCGGATCGAGGAGCGGATGGGGATCGGCGCTCAGGGCGAGTGCGGTAAGTTCCTCATCGCTGAGAGCGCCCGTGGGGACGTCGGAATCGGTCATGGTGTCCTCCCGTGGCGAGCCTCGCGCCACTTGATGTCGTTGGTCTGGTGGTTCTCGATGCGTGTCGCTACTCGGTGATGTCGCGCAGTCCCGCGTCGAGGAACTTCTGGCGCAGGTCCAACAGGTCGAGCGTGCCCTCGCCGGCGGCGAGTTGTCGGCGCAGCGCGTCCTCGCGGGCCTCGCGGAGTCGACATTCGCCGATCACGTCGAGCGCGTCCTCACGGGCCACGACGACCACGCCGTCGTCGTCGGCGATCACGACGTCGCCCGGTGTCACCTGGACGCCCGCGCACACGAGGGGCACTTGAACGTTGCCCGGCGTCTCCTTGACGGTGCCGCGCGCGCTGATGGCGCTGGACCACACCGCGAAGCCCATCGCGGTGAGCTCACTGACGTCGCGCACCCCCGCGTCGATGACGAGGCCGACCACCCCGCGGGCAACGAAGTGGGTGGCGAGCAGTTCGCCGAAGTAACCGTCGTCGCAGGGGCTGGTGGGCGCCACGATCACCAAGTCGCCCGCTCGCGCGACGTCGCCGGCCACGTGCAGGGACGAATTGTCACCGGGCGAGACCTCACAGGTCAGCGCGGTGCCCGCGACGCGCTGGCCGCGCACCAGGGGGCGAAGCCGCGGGTGCATGAGCCCCCGGCGGTCCTGGGCCTCATGAATGGTGGCGACGGAGAAGCCCGCCAAGGCGCGAACGTGTGAGGCATCCGCGCGCTGGGTGGTGCGATCGACAACGGCCACGCTGCTCCTTTGGGCCGTCTCGGGCGAGGTGCTCAGCGCCGCACCGCGAGAAGTCCGGGTTGACGTGATGCTACCGGAGCACCCCGGTGCGCGCGAACATCTAACCTGTCAGAGCGTGAGGGCACGGACGTGAGCGCATCGAATCGACGAGCTCGCGTCCTGGTCATCTCACTGGGTGGCACCATCGCCTCGACGTCGGTTGACGCGCACGAGGGCGTGGTGCCCCAGCTGGGCGCGCGTGAGTTGATCGCGGCGGTGCCGGCGTTGCACGACGTCGCCGACATCGAGGCCCTCGCCTTTCGTCAAGTGCCCTCGGGCGACCTCACCTTGGCGGACGTGGTCGCCGTGGCGCGGCGCATCGACGAGGCCGTGGCGCAGGGGGTCGACGGGGTCGTGGTGACCCAGGGCACCGACACCATCGAGGAGAGCGCCTTCGCGCTGGACCTGCTCGGCGCGCACGCGGTGCCCGTCGTGGTGACCGGGGCGATGCGCAACCCCACCCTCGTGAGCCCCGACGGGCCCGCCAATCTGCTCAGCGCCGTCCGGGTAGCCGCCTCGCCGGACGCACGTGGCCTGGGTTGCCTCGTCGTGTTCAACGACGAGATCCACGCGGCGCGCTTCGTACGCAAGACGCATTCGTCCAGTCTCGCCACCTTCCAGTCGCCCGGGGCCGGTCCGCTCGGTCGCGTGAGCGAGGAGAACGTTCGCGTCGTGCTGCGCTGTCGCGCGCTGGCGTCGGTGGGTCTCGACCTGGGTGACGTGGCGCCGGTCGCCCTGGTGAGTTGCGCCCTGGGCGACGATGGTCGCCTGGTGCGGGCGCTCGGGGACCTGGGCTACCGGGGCGCGGTCATCGACGGCTTCGGTGCGGGACACGTGCCCTCAACAATGGTGGACGCCCTCGAGAGACTCCACCGCGACATGCCGGTCGTACTGTGCTCACGCACCGGGTCGGGGGAAGTCCTCGCCCACACCTACGGATTCGTGGGATCGGAGTCCGACCTCCTGGCGCGAGGTCTGGTCTCGGGCGGTGAACTCGATGGGCGAAAGGCGCGTGTGGCCCTCTCGCTCGCGCTGGCGTCAGTCCCCGAACGCGAGAGGGCGCTGGAACTCTTTGCGCGGGTGAGGGACTCCCTTCACGGCGCCTAGCTCTGGGCGGCCTTCTGGAGATTCGCTTCGACGGCGCCGAGGTGACGCAGCATCGCCTCGCGCGCGGCACGCCCGTCGCGGTTGGCGAGGGCCTGGGCGATCTCGCGGTGCTGAGCACGGTAGTGCGCCCGACGTTCGTCGGAGTCGCTACGGCGCTTGAGACTGCCCCACGTGACCGAGAGGCGAGCTTCGGCGATGAAGTGATACATGTTCTCGATCAATGGATTGTGCGAGGCCCGCACGAACGCCTGGTGCAGCGCGAGGTCCCATCGTTCGAACTCGTCGAAGTTGGTGGCGTTGTCACTTCCCACTAGGCAGCGCTCGATCTCCTCGAAGTCACTCGCGGTGGCGTTCTCCACGGTGGCGGCCAGGGCGGCGGGTTCGATGAGGAGGCGTGCCGACATCACGTCGGCGGGGCTGACGTTGCCCACGACCGACGCGGCGAGCGATGGTCCGATCTCCACGCCCAGCACCGCGTGGGGATCGCGACGCAGGAAGGTGCCCCGACCGACCTCGCGCGAGACGACCCCCTCGCTCTCGAGGAGCGACATGGCGTTGCGGATCGTGGTGCGCGAGAGTCGCAGTGCTTGGGCGAGCTCTCGTTCGGTGGGCAGTCGGTGTCCGCTCTGCAGTCCCGTGTGGGTGGCCGTCATCAAAATGTTGTCGGCCACGTCTCTTAACTGATCGTTCGAAACCGTGGTCACACTCAACCTCCATCTGGGCCTCGCACGCGGCCGGTGCCGCGGCGATCTCGGTGGCTCAGCACACTGGCACTATAGCGACCAATCCCACCAATAATGTGAATCTATCATGAATAGT
>JAJZFO010000016.1 GCA_021805305.1 Actinomycetes bacterium
GTCTCGGGCACCCGCTCGGATAGCTCGTTCGCGGCGATCGTGGCGACCCGTCGACGGATCGCCTCCACCGGTCGCAGCGTCTGGCCCACCGCGAACCAGACGACGATCGCCACGATGAGCAACAGCAGGGGGATGGCCAGCGAGAGGATGACCAGGAGGAGGTGATTGGCGCGCACGATCGACGGACCGTAGATGAATCCCACGATGAGTCCCAGACCTCGACCCGTGACGATGGTCTGCGCCTGGGCGAGACTCAGCTCGCCCTGCAGGTCGCTCCCCTTCACCCACGCGAGTTCGCGGACGAGGTAGCCGTTGGGCGCATTGACGCTCGCCACCTCGTGCGAGATCACGGGGTACTTGTAGATCTCACTGCTCGCGGCCCATACCTCGTTGCCGGCGAGGTTGGTCACCTGGACGACGACGTGGTCCTCGGTGGTCAACTCAAGGGGTCGCGCGCTGGCCACGATGCCCCCGGCGTCGTGGACCTGGATCTGGGCGATGGCCTGGGTGATCCGACTCGACGCCTCGGCGGTGTTCGAGTGTCGATAGAAGACCACGATCACCGCGCCCGTCGCCACGAGGACGAGGGCGATGACGACGACGAAAATGAGGGTGAGTCGTGCCCGGATCGACAGGTTCCGGCGCGTCATTCCCCGCTCGGAAGTCCCGGGGAGACCGCGCTCGAGAACTCGTAGCCGACGCCTCGGATCGTCCGGATCCGCGACGCGGCCCCCTTCACGTCGAGCTTGCGGCGCAGGTAGCCGACGTAGACCTCGACCACGTTGGGGTCGCCCTCGAAGTCCGCCCCCCACACCGCGTCGAGGATCTCCACCTTGGTGACGGTGCGGTCGGCGTTCTCCATCAGGTACTCGATCACCCGGAATTCGCGCGACGTGAGCCGGGCCTCGACCCCGGCGGCCGAGACCTGACGGCTGACGGTATCGAGGACGACGTCGCCGACGATGACCTTACGACTCTGACCACGCTCGAATCGACGCAGGAGTGCGTTGATCCGCGCCAGCAGGATCGACCACTCGAAGGGCTTGCGCAAGAAGTCGTCCGCCCCCAGCTCCAGTCCCTCGATCTCGTCGAGGTCCCCGTTCTTGGCGGTGAGCATGAGGAGGGGCGTGTGGATGCCGGCCTGCCGGATCTCGATGCACACGCTGAAGCCATTGCGCTTAGGCAACATGAGGTCGAGCACGATGACGTCGAAGCTCTCCTCGAGCGCCGTCGTGAGACCCGATTGGCCGTCGTGGCGTTGCTCGACGACGAATCCCTCGTCGCCGAGCAGGTCGGCGATCGCCTGGGCGAGCGCCTCGTCGTCTTCCACCACCAGCACTCGGCGCGGGACCTCGCTCATTGCAGGTAGAGGTTACCGTTGGCCGACTCCACCACCACGAGAGGGGTCAGGCCGTGGGGCGCCGGGCCCGCGACCACCTGTCCCGTCGCGATCTGGAATTGCGACCCGTGACAGGGACACACCATCAACTGCGATCCCGGCGTGTAGCCGACCTGGCAACCCGCGTGCGGACAGATCGCGTCGTAGGCGACGAAGTTGCCCTTGTCGAGTTGGAAGACGATCCCGGGATCGCCCGAGGAGGGGATGGTGAAGGTCGCGGCCGATCCGACGGGAACAGAACTGGCGGGTCCGAGCAACGTACCCTTGGTGCCGCCCGAGTTCCCGCCCGCGCCCGAGGGGGGCAGCGTCGTGGGCGTGGCGGCCTTCTGACCCGACACCGCGCTGGCCTCGATGTGGCCCACCGACGTGGTGAGGAAACCGGTGACCGCGGCGGCACCGGCCACGATCGCGACCGTGGACGAGCCAATGACGACCGATCGTCGATCGAAGGTCTTGAGCGCCACCGGCGTCACCTGAGGGGGACGCGTGAGCAGGACGGGGCAGCGATCGGCCGCGCACGGCTGGTTCGACAGCGCACGACAGTGCCCCTTGTCATACTTGCCACAGAAGTTCTGGACGTTCTCGAAGGGCACCGCCACCAGCGGCAGTCGCGCGATCCCCGCCTGCGCGGCCGCCATCCGCGTGATCTTGGCGTCGAGGCTCCACCGCGACCCACTCCCGGCGATGATGAGCGGCGTCCACGCGAAGAGGAAGACGATGTCGGCGCCGGTGAAGTAGGGCGACGAGTGGAAGCTCACCGCGAGGAACAGGTTCAGACTGAGGAAGGCTCCCGCGATGGCGGCGATGCGCGTCTTGAGTCCGAGCAACGTCCCCAGACCGATCGCCAACTCCCCCGAAGCGATCACCCAGCCGATGAGGACTGCGTGAGGGATCATCGCGTGCAGTAGCGAGTGGATCGGGCTCATCCGCGCCGCGCCAATCATCTGGGCCTGAATCGACATCGGTGACTTGGCGGAGAAGAACGCGGGGTTCGACATCTTCTGCAGCCCGGCGTAGGCGAAGGTCGCTCCGAGGAACAGACGCAGTGGCAGGAGGGCCCACTCCGCCAAGGCCCAGCTCCTCGCGGTGAACCCGCCGGCCGATCGGAGCGAGGAGGGCGTCGGACGGGGCATCACTGAATTCTAAACTGGGTCTAAATTGTTCCGCGCCATTCGCGGCATGTCGGTAAGGATGTCCAGGTGATCAGCGCCTCCGTCATCTCGTTCGTCCTGCACGAGCTCCACTCCCTCCCGGGCCTCCTGGTCTACGGCCTGGTCGTCCTCCTGGTGTTCGGCGAGGCCGCCCTCTTCGTGGGATTCGTGCTGCCGGGCGAGACCACCGTCCTCGTCGCCGGGGTCGTGGCGAGCCAGGGCAACATCAACATCGGGGTCCTGTGCCTCCTGGTCGTCCTCGCCGCGGTGGTCGGCGACTCGGTGGGCTACGCCGTCGGTCACCACTTCGGCGATCGACTCCTGTCGATCCGCATCCTGCAGCGCCACCGCGAGGAACTCGACGCCGCGATCGCGGGGATGCAGAAACGCGGCCCGGTGTACGTCTTCCTCGGCCGCTTCACCGCGTTCCTGCGCGCGGTGATGCCCGGGCTCGCGGGGGTCAGCCAGATGCACTACCGACGTTTCCTGGTGGCCAACGCGCTGGGCGGATTGGTCTGGGGGATCGCCTTCAGCCTGTTCGGCTACTTCGGCGGGTCCCAGCTGCCCAAGATCGAGAAGTACTCCGGATGGGCCTCGATCGCCCTCGTCGTCGCCCTCGTCGTCATCGTGGCGGGC
>JAJZFO010000140.1 GCA_021805305.1 Actinomycetes bacterium
AGCTCGCGTCGTGGGGTGTCTCGCGCCACGACGTTCTCGTGGGCGTGGGTGGTGGGGCCATCACCGACCTGGCGGGCTTCGCGGCCGCCGTGTATCTGCGCGGAGTCGCCGTCGTGCACGTACCGACCAGCGTGGTCGCTCAGGTCGACGCCGCCATCGGCGGCAAGACCGCGGTGGACATCGCGGCCGGCAAGAACCTCGTGGGGGCGTTCCACCAACCGCGCGGGGTCTGGTGCGATACCGAGACGCTGGCGACCTTGAGCGAGCGCGAGCGCGTCGCGGGGATGGGGGAGGTGGCCAAGTGCTGGCTGCTCGAGGGACGCGACGCCGCGTCGCTCGCGGGCGCCACCCTGGCTGATTTCCTCGAGGTGTCGGTGGCCCTGAAGGCGCGTCTCGTGGCGGCCGACGAGTTCGAGCGCACCGGGGAACGCGCGCTGTTGAACTACGGACACACCCTCGGCCACGCACTCGAATTACTGGCCCTGGCCCGCGACCCCGACGAGCTCCGACACGGCGAAGCGGTGGCGATCGGTCTGGCCTTCGCGGCGCGGCTCGCGCGGCGTCTGGGGCGCGTCGACGACGCCGTGGTCGAGGAGACCGACGCCGCCGTCGCGTTCTTCGGCCTGCCCACACGGGCGCGCGATCGCTTCGACGTGGATCAGCTCCTCACGGTGATGTCGCGCGACAAGAAGGCCCACCACGACCTCACCTTCGTGCTGGACGGAGCCCGCGGTTTCGAGGTGGTGAGCGGCGTCGATCCGGCTCTCGTGCGCGACGTGCTCGATGAATTTCAGGAGGCGTGATGCAAGACATTCTCTTACTGTCGGGTCCCAACCTCGATCTGCTCGGTACCCGTAGCCCCGAGATCTACGGTGCGGCCACCCTGGAGGAACACGTGGCGGCGGCGCGCGCGCGCGCCGCCCTCGCCGGACTGGGTCTGCGCCACGTGCACTCCAACTTCGAGGGTGACCTGATCGAGGCGGTGCACGGCGCGCGCGTCGACGCCGTGGCGATCATCATCAACGCGGGGGCGCTGACCCACTCCTCGTGGGCGTTGGCCGACGCCCTGGCCGTCTTCACCGGGCCCAAGATCGAACTGCACCTCTCCAATCCTGCGGCGCGCGAACCGTTCCGCCACCTCTCGACCCTGGCCGGGGTGGTCGACGGGTCCCTGGCGGGGCTGGGGGCCCTGGGCTACCCCTTGGCGGTGGACGCCGTGGTGGCCCTGTTGGCGCAGCGCTGAGCACCGGGGTCGGGGTTCACCCCGCCATTGCCTAGACTGACGAGCGCACGTTGCACGAAAGGTAGTTGAGCCCATGGCGGCCATTTCCACATCCGACATCAAGAACGGCATCACCCTGAAGATTGACGGAGGTCTCTTCTCGGTGATCGAGTTCCAGCACGTCAAGCCGGGCAAGGGCGGCGCCTTCGTGCGTACCAAGTTGCGCAACGCCCGCACCGGGGCGGTAATCGAGCGCACGTACCGTTCCGACGAACGACTCGAGCAGGCCATCATCGACAAGCGCGACACGCAGTACCTCTACCGCGACGGCGACGACTACATCTTCATGGACCAAGTCAACTTCGATCAGGTGCCGGTGTCGGCCAAGAGTCTGGGGGAGGCCGCCAATTTCCTCAAGGAGACGGGCAAGGCCATGATCATCAGCCACGACGAGGAGATCATCGGCGTCGAGTTGCCGGCCTCGGTGGAGTTGACCATCGCCGAGACCGAGCCGGGCATCCAGGGCGACCGGGTCTCGGGAGCGCGTAAGCCCGCGACCCTCGAGACCGGTTACGTCGTGCAGGTGCCGTTGTTCGTGGGACCCGGTGAGGTCATCAAGGTCGATACTCGCACGGGCGAGTACATGACCCGCGCCTAGTGAGTGAACTCGGCGCGTCGCGTCACCGTTCGCGCGAGCGGGCCGTCGAACTGCTCTACGAAGCGGCGATGAAGGGTCGTTCGGTGGCGGCGGTGCTGAACGAACTGGCGGTGCCGCCGGACGCCTACACGCTGACGCTCCTGCGCGCGTCCCTGGAGTTCCAGGAGCGCGCCCTCGAACTCATCAGTCGCTACTCCATCGATTGGCCGCTCGAGCGCATGGCCCTGCTGGACCGCTTGATCTTGACGCTGGCGACCTCGGAGATGCTCAGCGACGACGCCCCCCCCAGGGCCGTCGTCCTCGACGAGGCGGTCGAACTCGCCAAGACGTACTCGACGGACGGATCGCCCTCGTTCGTCAACGGCGTCCTGTCGTCGATCGCCGACGATATCGCGCGAGACTGACGCCGGCGCCGGGGAGACGAGCGTGACGACATCCGCGGGCGCCGCAGCCTCGAAGAACTCAGTGACGTCGAACGGGAGATAGGGACACATGCCGGGAATGGGTGGCGGGGGATACGCCAACAACAATCCCCTCGTGGCCAACGCCTTCACGCACAGCGTGCTGGTGAGTAGCGTCCTGTGGATCGTCGCCATCGCGGTGGGAGTCATGGCGCTCGCGATCGCGACGCGCGGCATCCTGCGCTTCAACCTGTCGCCCACGGGCCTGGGCGAGGCGCGCAGCCGGAGCTACCTGCGCCTGGCCTTCGGGGTGATGTGGCTCATCGACGGCATCTTGCAGTTCCAGGTGTCGATGCCGCTGGGACTCGCCAACGACGTGGTGCGGCCCGCCATGTCGGGTACGCCGCCGTGGCTGGGCGCCCTGATGCGCGACGGTATCTCGATCTGGAACGCCCACCCCCTGGCGCTCGCGGGGGCCACCGCGTGGATCGAGGTCGGTATCGGGGTCCTGCTCCTCGTCTCCAACGCCACCGTCGGGCGCGCCGCGGCGGCGGTCTCCGTGGTGTGGGCGTTCATGATCTGGCTGGTCGGCAACGGGGCGGGCGGCATCTTCCAGCCCTCGAGCAACCTGCTCTTCGGCTGGCCGGGGGCCACGTTCTTCTACGTGATCGCGGGCGGGTGGTTGGCCCTGTCGCCGACTCACTTCCCCGCGCGTTTCTCGCGGGTCACCCTGCGGATCCTCGCCGTGGTCCTCGCCGTGGCCCTCGTCCTGCAGGTGTTGCCGTCACGGGGATTCTGGCGCGGGGGCAACGCCAATGCGTTCACCGTGATGTCGCGGGCGATGGTCAAGACACCCCAGCCACACTGGCTCGCGTTTCTGGTCACCAAGTTCGGTG
>JAJZFO010000222.1 GCA_021805305.1 Actinomycetes bacterium
GGCGGCCACGCGCGGGTCGGCGATGACCATCTCGATGCGCCGCGACTCGAGGAAGAGATTCGTGAAGAGTCCCTGGGGGAAACCCGCGCGCGCGAAGAGTTGCTCGACGTACTGCGCGCACCCGGGCACGCTCGAGGAGTGCTTGAGGACGATCGGGTTGCCGGCCATGATGTTGGGCACCGCGACGCGGATGATCTGCCACAGCGGGAAGTTCCAGGGCATCACGGCGAGCAGGGGGCCCAGTGGCTCGTGACGGATGCCACTGCGTGAGGCCTTCGTGGTCACGTACTCCGTCGCGAGCATGCCCTCGGCGTGCTCGGCGTAGTAGCGCATGGTGAGCGCACACTTGGCCGCTTCGCCCTTGGCCGCGGCGAACGTCTTGCCCATCTCTGAGGTCATGAGGGCCGCGGCCACGGGAATCTCACCCTCGAGCAGTTCGGCGACGCGGACCATCAACTCGGCGCGCTCGGCGAAGGGGGTGGTCTTCCACTTCACGAAGGCGGCGTGAGCGCTCGCGAGCGCGGCGTCGACGTAGGCGTCGTCGTGGGTGGGGTACTCACCGACGACGGCTTCGGTGGCGGGGTTGATGGCGGTGAAGGTCATAACGCTAGTCTGCCACGGAAAGCGTGAGTTGCGACGGGTCGGCGGCCATTTGGTGCCAGTACTGGGGCCGAAAAAAACTCAGCCCGACGAGCACGCCGGCGAAGCCCACGGCGGCGACCAGCGACACCGGCCGCACCCCGAAATGGTGGGCCAGGGCGGCCTGGACCACGGCGCCGAGGGGGTAGAACAGCGACAGCGACAAGACGTAGAGCGACAGAATGCGCGAACGCTCCTTCGCCGGCGCGTGCAGTTGCACCGACGCGTTGAGTCCCGTCAGGGTCCCCACGTAGGAGCCCCCCAACACGACCAGGGCGAGGGCCGACCACACGAGGCTCGGCGCGTAGGCGTAGAGCGCTTCCATCAGGGCCATCGCCATCATCGATCCGCGCAGCACGACCAAGCGTGACGTGCGCTTGGCCAGGGCCGGCAGGGTCAGGGCGCCGATCACGGCCCCCACCCCCTGGGCGGTCACCAGCCACGAGGTACCCACCTTGCCCGAGTGCAGCACGTCGATCGCCATGGCCGGCACCAGGGTGATGAAGGGACTGACGAAGAGCGCGACGGTGCCCACCCCGATGATGGCGTTGCGGCACCCGTGGGTGCGCCAGGCCATCCGCAGTCCCACCAGCGTCTCGGCCACGATGGCCAAGCGGGTCGTCACCCGCTCTCGCGCGGGGGTGCGCACGAAGGAGAAGGCGATCACCACGACGATGAAGGACACCGCGTTGGCGGCGAAACACCAGCCGGGATTGCCGACCGCCAGGGTCACCGCGGCGAGGACGGGTCCGATGATGCGACCCAGGTTGAACTGCGCCGAGCCCAGCGAGACCGCGGCCAGCACCTCGTCGGCGCCGACCAGGTCGGGCAGCAGTGACTGCCAGGCCGACCACGAGGCCGAGGAACAAAATCCCTCCGCGACCGCCAGGTAACAGGCCAACGGCGCCGAGAGGTGGTGAGTCAACTCGGCGATAGCCAGGGCGCTCGCCGCGCTCGCCTGAGCGAGGTTGTTGAACTGGATCCAACGCTGGCGCGACACGCGGTCCGCCATCACCCCGCCCACCGGCGATCCGATCAGGGCGGGCAGCCACGCCGCGACCGTGAGCAGACCCAGCCACAGGGCGTTGTGGGTAGTGACTTGGAGATAGACCCCCAGCGCCACGCTCTGCATCCAGGTGCCCGTGGAGGAGATGAAATTCGATCCCAGGGCCAGGGCGAAACTGCGGTGGCGCAGGGGGGCGAAGGACGCGGACGCCATCGTCGTGCGACCGACGCCGTTATTCGCCGTCGCGGTGGCGCCGAGGGCGCAACGCGAACCACCAGACCGAAATGATCGTGGCCAGGGCGCCCAGGACACCCAGCGTGGATTTCATGGCGCGACCGTTAGGTGTTGGCTGCTCACTCACGGAACCATCGTAATGAGGACGGCGCCGGGGCGATTCGCCCCGGCGCCGTCCGCGCACCCTCGGTGATGCCGCGCGAGGTCAGCCCTGGGCCTCGACGACCGTCGCCGCCTCGACGTTGAGCTCGATGACGATCTTGTGGCTCACGACGGCGGCGCCGTTCTCGAGGTTGCCCTCGAAGTTGACGTTGAAGTCACGTCGGTCGATCTCGGTCGTGGCCTCAAAGCCGATGACGCTCTGACCCGGCACGAAGGTCGGGCCCTCGCCGGTGAACTCGACGTTGAAGGTGACCGACTTGGTCACGTCACGGATGGTGAGGTCACCCACCAGGACGTACTCGCTGCCGCCCTTGGAGGTGAGGCTGGTCGACTGGAAGGTCAGGGTCGGGTAGGTCTCCTGAGCCAAGAAGTCGTTGCTCTTGATGTGCGCGTCGCGCATCTCGTTGTCGGTGGTGATGCTGTTGGCCTGCACGGTCACGAGGGCCGAGGACGTCTCGGGCGTGTCACCAATGGTGATGGTGCCCGCGAAGTCCGCGAAGCGCCCGCGGACCTTGGAGACGACCAAGTGGCGTGCGACGAAGGTGAAGGTCGAGTGGACCGGGTCGATGTTGTAGACACCGGCGGCGGGGAAGTTGCTCATTGTGGATTCTCCTGAAGTATGTACACGAACTGTGCGATCCTCATTATAGTTGCATCTACAACTACTTGTCAAACAATAATTGCAGAACTAAGAAAGTGCTATCATCTGATCATGACTTCCGTCGCTCCCCTGAGTAGCGTGTGTCCCTCCAGTGACGAGAGGGTGACGCTCTTCGCCCTGTTGCTCGACACCAACGCGCGACTCTCGCGCAGTTTCGCGACGCGCCTCGAGGAGGGCTGCGACATTCCCCTGGCCTGGTTCGAGGTCCTGTTGCAGTTGCGGCGCAGCCCCGAGGGCTCGCTCAAGATGAACGAGATCGCCGACGCCATCGTGCACTCCACCGGGGGCACCACCCGACTGGTGGACCGTCTCGAAGAAGCGCAGCTGGTCGAGCGGCAGCACTGCCCGAGCGACCGCCGAGCGATCCACGTCGCCATCACGGCGACGGGCAATCTCAAGCTCGACGACGCGTTGCGGGTTCACGTGGACTACCTCGACGAGCACCTGTCGAGTCGCCTGACCTGTGACGAG
>JAJZFO010000236.1 GCA_021805305.1 Actinomycetes bacterium
ACGGGTCCGACGGGTCCCGGGACGTACGACCACCACGGGCGGCGACACGACTGAGCCGGTGACACGACTGAGCCGGTGACACCCTCGTCACCGTTGGAAGTCGCGCCCTGGGAACGCACTGGGAACGCACTGGGAACGCCCTGGGAAGAGGTGTGAGGTCCCGATTCGTGTCGGGCTGAACGTGTCCGGTCTCGCCCGGACCGGCGAGGTGAACCGTGCCGGCAAGAAGGACGCGACGGAGGAACCGCGCGCGGCGAATCGCGATCACCTCCCCGCGACGGAACGTCGACGTGGTGGCCTCCACCAGTCCCCGCACGTACGGTTCCGGGGTCGTCCCACGAGTTCGTGAGCGCCAACTGGGCAGCGCGGTCTGGTATTACCGGCGACGCCCGCGAGGCACGGACGAGGTCGAGGTCGGGGCCTCGTCGTCGAGCGACGCCAGGGCGCACGCGCGGCGTGTACCCAGGACCCAGCGATGCCACGCGAGGGTCCCCGTGATCGCCACCACGACGCCCGCGCCGTTGAGCCATACGTTGTGGAAGGGGCTGGCACCCACGTACCCGAGCGCCGCGGCACTGAGCACTCGATTGACGACGCACGATGACGGCATCCCTCGAGGCTAGTGGTGGTCGGCGTCGATGCCGAACGCCGAACTCGTGGGCGCTGTCGTCGCCGGATGGTCCCTACGTCGGCTAGAACTGACGTCGTGAAGGACCGTGCGGTGGTGACTCGTCAGGGCCACCTCGTGCGGTCCACCAAGTGGGCGGGTCTGCGCACCGGCGACGCCGTGGTGATCGACGGATCGAAGGAGCTTCGCCAGTCGTGGGTGTTCGTGGCGCACGTCACCAACTCGGTATCGGGCGAGGAGTGGGTCGAGGTGCGCGGGGGACGACGCGGCGAGGCGAAGGGCCGGTCCTTCCGACCCGAACAGGTCTTCCCCGTCACGGCGAAGAGGGGTGGTCGCGTCGTGGGTCAGTCCCTCGCCGACGCTCCCCAGTTGCCGTGGTGATCACTCCTCGGGCAGCGTGAGGGCGTACCCCACGCCGGGGATGGTACGGATGAGTTCGCCGTCGTCGTCGTGCAGCTTCTGACGAAGTCGATGGACGTAGGCGTGGACGTACTGCGCCTCACGGGCGTAGCCCGTTCCCCACACCGCGCCCAGGATCATCTGATGAGTGCACGTGCGCCCGACGTGGCGAGCGAGGAAGGCGAGGACCTCGAACTCCTTGGCGGTCAAGGCGAGTGCCTCGTCCGCCAGGCGCGCCTCGTGGTGTACGAGGTCCAGATGAAGGGGTCCGTGCTCAATGGTCGGTGAGCTCTCCACGTCGGTCTCGGCGGGGCGATGGCGGATGACGACGCGGATACGCGCCTCCAACTCGGCCATCGAGAAGGGTTTGGTGACGTAGTCGTTCGCCCCGCCATCGAGGGCGGCGACCTTGCGGTTCTCGGTCCCGGTGGCCGAGAGGATGATGATGGGCACGTCGCTCCACTCGCGGATCCGGCGGCAGACCTCGAGCCCGTCCATGTCGGGAAGTCCGATGTCGAGCACCACCACGTCGGGTTGGGTGATCGCCGTCTGGCTGAGTCCGCTCGCCGCGTCGGCGGCGGTGCTGACGTCGTGGCCCTCGGACTGTAGACCCAGGCGAAGAGCGCGGAGCAGGGACCGATCGTCGTCGATCACGAGGACCCGGGCCACCTCAGCTCGCCTTCGGGTCGTCGTGCACCGGGAGCGAGAAGACGAACCGCGCACCGCCCCCCGGCGCCTCCTCGCACCAGATGCGTTCGCCGTGCGCCTCGACGAACGTCTTGGCGATGGTGAGTCCGAGTCCGGCGCGGCCACCGGTGTCGAATTGGACGAATCGGTCGAAGATGTCCTGGCGGTTCTCGGGGGCGACGCCGAGGCCCTCGTCGTCGACACACACCGCAACGCCGGAGTGCTCAACGCGTGCGGTGATGGTGATCCGCCCCTCGTCGGGTGAATGGCGCAGCGCGTTGTCGAGCAGGTTGACCAGGACCTGGATGATCAGGAGTTGGTCGACGTCGACGCGCGGCAGGGACGACGGGGTGTCGATGACGATGCGACCCGGGTGGAGACCGGGGCCGAGGACCGCGACCGCCTCCTCGATGAGGCTTCGCACGTCGCACACGGAGCGTTGGACCGTGAAGACGCCCGCTTCGATGCGCGTCATGTCGAGCAGGTTGGTCACGAGGCGGGTGAGTCGGTCGGATTCGATCTCGATGAGTTGGTGCAGTTCGTGGGCGTCATCGGCCGAGAGTTGGCGACCTCGTGTGACGAGGGTGGATGAGGCGACCTTGATGGTGGCCAGGGGAGTGCGCAGGTCGTGCGAGACCGCCCCCATCAGGGCGTGGCGCAATCGGTCCAATTCCTCGAGCAGGGCGGTGCGCAGCGCTAGCTCGCGCAACTGGGCGCGCTCCATGGCGATGGCCGCGTCATTGGCGAAGGTGACGAGTAACTCACGGTCGTCCTCGGAGAACTGTGCGCCCTTGAGAGCCAGCACCCCGATGGGACGCCCGGCCGCGGCGAGAGAGACGGTACGGAGCTCGCTGGGGGCCGCGAGTGCGGCGGACATGCTCACGGGTCGCCCCCCACGTCCCGGTAGCGGGTCGAGCCCGTCCATCTCCTCGGACGTCAGTGCGGGACCGACTGACGCCGCCACGCGCAGGTGCGCGTCCTCAAGGACGAGGAGTGATACCGCCTCGACGTCGAAGCCCCGGCGGACCGCGTCGACGATCGAGATGAGAAGGTCGCCCTCGGAGCGGTCCTGGACGAGGAGTTCGCTGAGTTCATAGACGCGACGGATGTTGAGGGCATTGCGTTCGGCCTCGCCGCGCGCCGTGCGCGAGCGTCCCACGACGACCGCGACCAGCCCCACCACCACTAAGTAGACCCCCAGTCCCACCCAATTCTGCGCGGAGCCGATGGACAGGGTGCCGTAGGGCGGGATGAAGAAGAAGTCGAGGACCAACGCGCTCAGCGCGACGGTGGCGAAACCGGCCAGGACGCCGCCGACGATCTCCGCCGCGATCGCCGGGATGATGAAGATCAACGTCACGGTCGAGACGTTGACGTCGGCGCGCAGCGGCAACATGATCACCACCATGGCGACGGCGCCGGTGGCGCCGCAGGCGAGACCCACCGCACGTCGC
>JAJZFO010000050.1 GCA_021805305.1 Actinomycetes bacterium
CGGGGTTCCGCGCGCCACCATCTCCAGCGAGACGCTGGGGTCGAGGGGTTTGTTCTTGGCGTGGACCTCCAAGATCGGTAGCCGTTCGTCGAGGTCGGGGAGGGGGACGACGATCTGGCGGTCGAAACGGCCCGGACGCAACAGGGCCGGGTCGAGCACGTCGGGGCGGTTGGTCGCGGCGATGACCACGACGCCCTCGGCGGCCTCGAAGCCGTCCATCTCACTCAGCATCTGGTTCAGCGTCTGCTCACGCTCGTCGTGGCCGCCCCCCAATCCGGCGCCCCGCTTGCGCCCGATGGAGTCGATCTCGTCGATGAAGACAATGGCCGGCGACTGCTTGCGCGCGGTGGAGAAGAGGTCGCGCACGCGACTGGCGCCGACGCCGACGAACATCTCCATGAAGTCCGACCCCGACACCGAGAAGAAGGGGACGCCGGCCTCACCGGCCACGGCGCGCGCCAGCATGGTCTTGCCGGTACCGGGGGGACCCACCAGCAGGATGCCCTTGGGGATCAGCGCCCCCATGGCCGCGTAGCGCGCCGGGGTCTTCAAGAACTCTACGACCTCGTTGATCTCCTGCTTGACGCCGAAGTACCCGGCGACGTCCGCGAAGGTGGTACTGGGACGGTCCTGATTGAACTGCTTGGCCTTGGAGCGCCCGACCGACATCATGCCGTTCATCTGGCCCTTGGCCTGACGCGACAAGAAGACCATGAAGCCCCCGAAGATGAGGATCCAGATCAGGTACGGCAACAGGGTGGAGGCGAGGCTCGAGGGGTTGGCGAAGGTCACCGACACGTTGTCCGCGCGGAGGGTGCTCACCTCGTCGCTCAACACCGGGACGGGTCCGTTGGTGGTGTAGTTGGTCCCGTCGGCCAACTGTCCGCTGAGCACGCCCGTGGTGTTGTTGATGCTGGCCGAGACGACCTTCTGTTCCTTGGCGTAGGTGAGCAGGTTGGAGTAGTTCACGCTCTTGACGGTCTTGTTGGAGAAGAGCGAGGGAATCAGGATGATCCCGAGGACGAAGAAGATGATCGCGAAGGTCAGCACGCGACGCCGCGCGTCGGGGGGCATCGGGCTGGGACCACCGGGAACGTACTTGCGCCAGGTGTTCTTTTCGGGTGGGGGCATTGTCACGTCTCCAATCTAGAGGTGGTGGACGACACCCGTTTCTCCGTCCCTGTGCAAAAGCCGCCAGTTGTTAGCGTGAGGGGGTGGTGACGGTCACGAAAGATAAGAAACAGCCGCGCGTGGTGGCCATCATCGTGATGGCCCTCGCGGGCTTCGTGCTGGGCCAGGTCGTCGCGTCCCTGGGGGACGCGACCCTCGTCGCGGTGACCCATTACCCCGGCGGCATGGCGGCGTTGGCGTCGGCCACCGCGCCCCCGTGGTGGGCCAATACCGTGGGTTTAGCCGGACTATGGGTGGGTTTCGGTGTCGCCATCTCCCAGGCGCATCGCCGCGGTGGTCTGGTCGCGCTCCCCGACGCGTGGCGCGCGCGGCGCTACGACGCCGGTTTCTTCCTGCTGGGGATCGCCCTGCAACTGCTGGTGGGGCTCGCCTACCTGCCCTTCCATTTTAAGAATATGAACGCACCGGTGAACCATCTCTTCGGCGCGGCGCACGGGGCGTCGTTCGCCCTCCTCGCGGTGATGACCGTGGTCGGGGCGCCACTGATGGAGGAGTGGCTGTTTCGCGGGGTCGTGTTCCGTGCGCTCGACGCGGGCCTGTCGCCGCACTGGGGACGGGGCGGCACGGCCCTCGCGGTGACCCTGAGCGCGGCGATCTTCGCCGCGGCGCACGCCGAATGGCTGCAACTACCCGGCCTCTTCTTCCTGGGTCTCGTGCTCGCGACCCTGGTGGCGCGCACCCGGCGTCTGGTGCCCGCGGTGTTGACCCACGTGGGATTCAACGCCCTGACGATGGCGTCACTCGTGTCGCAACGGTTGTACCACTGATGCGCTGGCTCCGTCAACGTACGCTCGCGTCCTGGGTGGACGCCTTCGCCGTGGTCAGCGTCATCGTCGTCACGGTGTGGGCGATGCACCCGAACCTCATCTTCTCCTCGACCCTCATCACCGGTGGCGACACCGGCGCGCACGTCGTCCTGCCGGCCTTCTTACGCAGTCAGGGCGACCTGTGGCACGTGACGCCGTGGTATCCGGGGTGGTTCGACGGTATGCCCGCCTACACCTATTACTTCATCCTGCCCGACTACTTCGCGGTGCTGGCCGGCTACGTCATCAATTACGCGCTCGCCTTCAAGTTGGTGACGATTCTGGGGTCGGTCCTCATGCCGGTCGCGGCCTACGCCATGGCGCGTCTCTTTCGCGCGCCGCGGCCCGTGCCGGCGGCGCTGGCGATGGCCACGCTGCCCTTCCTCTTCAACGCCAGCTACACCATCGACGGGGGCAACCTCTTCTCGACCATGGCCGGGGAGTACGCGTTCTCGTTCTCCCTCGCCCTCAGTCTCGTCACCATCGGCCTGTTCGCGCGGGGCGTGCGCACGGGGACGGGGTTCTGGTGGGCCGGTCTCGCGCTGAGTCTGACGCTGGCCGCGCACGTGTTGCCCTGGATGTTCGCCCTGGGCGCCATCGGCATCCTGGTGGTGGTCGAATTGTTCCAACGACGCGGCTGGGGCGACCCGCGCGAGGAGCGCACGCCGGGCGACTACGCGCGTCCCCTGCGGTTCGCCCTGGGCGCGGGGGTGATCTCCTTCGGGTTCTCGGCGTGGTGGCTCCTGAGTTTCATCACCACGCAGAACCTCACGAACTCCATGGGGTACACGAACCTCGACACCCACTCGCTGCACGCCATCTTCACCACGCTGGGTTGGTGGACGCAGAACGGCGGGGCCTCGGGGTACCGCTGGGTCATCGTGCTGGCCGCGGCGGGCGCGGTGGTCGCCGTCGTCTCGCGCAACCGACTGGGCGTGGTACTCACGCTCATCACGGTGGCGTCCCTGGTGGCGTTCGTGGTCGACCCCCAAGCGGCCATCTGGAACGAACGACTGATCCCCTTCTGGTACCTCGGGATCCACCTGCTCGGCGGCTGGGGGGTGGGTTACGCGGCGTGGCGGTGGGTGGAACGCCAACGACGACGGGACCTCGTCCTGGCGACGGGCGACGAGACGCCCGTCGACGGGGTGCAGGAGGGGGTCGGG
>JAJZFO010000083.1 GCA_021805305.1 Actinomycetes bacterium
CCGTTCTCGAGCGACACTCGCATGGTGACGGAATATGAAGCACTGGGATGACGCACGACCAAACCTCTTCTCACTGACAGCCTCTTGGGGAGACGGGTGCGCACCACGCACCCTCTGCCACGTTACCGAGGTCGAGCGGGGTGCCCCGTGCACCGTCGGGGTCCAAGGTCCCCGACGTGATCCGTGGCTCGAGTCGTCCGCTACCAGTGAGTAACCGAGCCCCACCTCGAGGGGACGCCGAACGTCGCGCGTCGCAACGCGTGAACCACGGGCGCCCAAGAACTCGATTCGCCTTCAGCCGCCACGGCGCGTCGACGCCGCGTGCGGCGCGTCGGTCGTGCGTCACGGCGTCGGCGGAATGTCGGTCATGGCGTCGACTTGGGCGCGCGCGCCGTGGTGCGACGCGACTTCTTCGCCGAGGAGGCGACCTCCGACGCCGGCACGGGAGCGCCCGGTACCCCGTCAGTCCCCAGATCCTGATCAGGGCGAAGGGCGAGGACGTCGTGTCCGCCGAGACGATAGGCGGTGTTGACCAGTGACACGTGGGAGAACGCCTGGGGGAAGTTGCCGACCAGGCGGCGCGCCGACGCGTCGTATTCCTCCGACAGCAGTCCCAGTGGCGTGCGAACGGACAGCAGCCGCTCGAAGTGCCGCTCGGCGTCCTCGCTGCGACCAATCATGTGCAGACAGTCGACGAGCCAGAACGAGCACGCGAGAAAGGCCCCCTCTCGACCGCTGAGTCCGTCGACGGTACCGTCGTCCGACGTCTGGTAGCGAAGGACGAACCCGTTGTCGAGCAGCTCGCGCTCCACGGCCTCGATGGTGCTGATGACCCTCGCGTCGGTGGCCGGCAGGAACCCCACGAGGGGAATCATCAACACGCTGGCGTCGAGCTGCGTGGAGCCGTAGTACTGGGTGAACGCACCCACCTCCTCGTTGTAGCCCTTCTCGCACACCTCGGCGAAGATGCGGTGGCGAAGTTGACGCCAGTCCTCGAGCGGACCACCGAGTTCGGGCCAACGCTCCAGGGTACGCACTGCGCGGTCGACGGCCACCCACGCCATGACCCGCGAGTGGGTGAAGTGGCGGCGAGGACCGCGCACCTCCCAGATGCCGTCGTCGGGCTCGCTCCACCCCTTCTCGAGGAACTCCATGAGCGCACACTGGAGCCCCCACGCCGAATGGCTGGGGGTCCCCTGGGCACTGGCGGAGGCGAAGAGCGCCGACATGACCTCTCCGTACACGTCGAGCTGGAACTGACCCGACGCCGCGTTGCCGACGCGCACCGGTGTCGACGACTCGTAGCCGCCGAGCCAAGGGACCTCCCATTCGTCCAAGCGACGTTCGCCCCCCGGTCCGTACATGATCTGCAAGCGCGTGACGTCTCCCGCGACGGCACGAAGGAGCCAGTCGCGCCACGCCAGCGCCTCCTCGTCGTACCCCCCTCGCATCAACGACTCGAGGGTGAGGGTCGCGTCGCGAAGCCAGCAGTAGCGGTAGTCCCAGTTGCGCTCGCCCCCCAGGGTCTCGGGCAGAGACGTCGTGGCGGCGGCCACGATGCCCCCGGTGGGCGCGTACGTCAACGCCTTCAACGTGATGAGTGAGCGCACCACCGCGTCACGCCACGCGCCGTCGTAGGTGCAGTGCGACGCCCAGTCGCGCCAATACTGCGACGTGAGCCGCAAGGCGTACACCGCGTCGTGCGGCGCGGGTGGGGCCTCGTGCGACGGGTGCCACGCCAGGGTGAAGGGATAGCGCTGTCCCGCGTTCAGCGTGAAGTCGGCGACGGTAGTGAAATCGTGCCCCACCGGCTCGACCATGTGCCACAGCGCGACGGAGTCCGGGCCCGCCGTCATGCGTATCAGGCCCTCGGTCGAGGTGACCCAGGGGACGGTGTCGCCGTAACCGAAGCGCAAGGTCAGGTCCATGCGCATCTCGACCTGACCGGTGACCCCTTCGACAAGACGCACGACGGTCGGGTGGATATCGCGCACGGGCATGAAGTCCGTGATGCGCACCGTCCCGGTGGCGGTGTCGAACTCGGTCTCCAGGACCAGCGTGTCCTCGAGGTATCGCCGACGGGTCGCGCGAACCTGAGCGGAGCCTTCGCGGGGGGCCAGTCGCCAGAAGCCGTGCGAGTCGTCGCCGAGCAGTCGGGTGAAGCACGAGGGCGAGTCGAAATCAGGTAGGCAGAGCCAATCGATCGAGCCGTCGACGCCGACCACGGCGATCGTGTGCAGGTCGCCGATGACGGCGTAGTCCTCGAGACGTTGCGACAAGTCCCCTCCCCTCGACGGCGGTGACGTACGGTGCCGCGCTCCGCTGTTCTCACCCTACGGTGCACCTCGACGGTCTCGACCGTACCGCGCCCACCGCGCGACGAGAGCGCGGTTCCAGGAATCTGGGGGTTGTGCGTGACTACTGGTCCTTCTAGTATCGTGAGATGCCTCGTTGAACCGACGCCGATGGGCGTCTCTCTCCAGCGTCACACTTTCGTCCGCGTCACGATGACGGCGAGCCGTCACTGACTCGTGAGGTGTCCTCCGGATCGAAGGAGGACGCCCGGATCAAGGTTCGAGCGAGGCAGTGCCACGCCCGTCACGGGCGACGTCGTCCGGCGTGACGCCTTACCGGTCGACACTGCGTCGAGCCGACGTGGGGTGCCCCGCCGCCCACCTCTCGCTCGAGCTAACGGGTAGAGACGCGGTCGAGTTCGACCTCGCGACCACCCACATGACGACAAGCCGTATTTCATCCGACCAACCTGCGCGGAGAAGGGATTCCATGCCGCACCTGCCGTACCGAGAACTCCCCGAAGACGACCCCGGCCGTCCTCCCACCGACTCCCCCGCGCGCTACCTCACCTGGCTGGCCCGCGAACAACGCGGATTGCTCTCGCTCAACGCCATCTTCGGCGTCGGGTGGATGGTGGCCCAGGCGCTCGTCTGGGCCGCGGTCGGGCGGGCCATCGACGCCGGGGTGCTCCATCACAACCCCCGCGCTCTGTGGACGTGGGTCGCCATCGTCATGGCTCTGGGCGTGTTCCAGGCGCTATGTGGATCACTGCGTCACCAACTCGCCGTGACCAATTGGATGCGTGCGGCCTTTCGCACCAGCCACCTCATCGGGCGTCACCTCACCGCCACGGGCGACGCGCTC
>JAJZFO010000309.1 GCA_021805305.1 Actinomycetes bacterium
ACTATTCGCTGCCCGGAGAAGTACACTCCGCCTTGGAGCACCTCAACGCACGGGGCGCCGGTGGTGCGGAGCAGAAGAGGGTACCGCCGTGAACATCGTCATCTTGAGCATCGCCATCATCGTGGTTCTAGGGGTGATCGTCCTGCTGGTCAAAGCGGTGCGGGTGGTCCAGCAGGGCTTCGTCGGCGTCGTGACCAGGTTCGGGGAGTTCAAGGCCATCCGCAACCCCGGGCTGACCTTCATCGTGCCCTTCATCGAGGTGATGAGGATCGTCGACGTGCGCGAGACACCGCGCACCGGGGACCGCCAGCAGGTGATCACCCGCGACAACGTCGCCGTCATCGTCAACGCCACGATCTTCTCCCAGGTCGTCGACGTGCGCCTCGCCCTCTTCACCAACTCCGACTACCTCACCAGCACCGACAACCTGGCGCGCACCTCGGTGCGCGCGGTGTTCGGATCGATCACCCTCGACGAGGCCTTCTCCCAGCGCGAGCGTATCGGCACGCTCCTGCAGAACCAGATGGAGGAGGCGACCGACAAGTGGGGGGTGCGGATCAACCGCGTGGAGGTCCTCGAGATCACGCCCCCCGAGCAGATCCTGCAGGCCATGGCCCTACAGAAGCAGGCGGACCAGGAGAAGCGCGCGCGCATCCTCGAGTCCGAGGGGACCCAGATGTCGGCGGTGAACGTCGCCGACGGCGAGCGCCAGGCCGCGATCAAGGAAGCCGAGGGCGCCCAGCAATCGGCCATCCTGCGCGCCGAAGGTCTGCGCCAGGCCACCATCTTGGAGGCCGAGGGCCGCGCCCAGGCCGTCTCGCTGGTCTACGCCGCGATCAAGGAGCAAGATCCCGACCCGACGCTCGTGGCCATCCTCCAGCTCGACACCCTGGCAAAGTTCGCGGCGTCGCAGAACACCAAACTGGTCATCCCCGCCGAGAGCGCCGCGTTGCTCGGCGCGGCCCAAGCGCTGCGCAGCGTCATGTCCGACGTGCCCACCACGTCCCCGATCGCGGGTGCCTGAGACCTCGCCGCTCGTGCCCGTCGAGAGGTCAGGCGTGGGGCTGCTCGCGCGGTTCCACCCACAGGGTGGTGCCCAGGGCCTTGGTGACGACCACCGGCGTCGCCACGGCGATCACCACGCCGAGCTCGTTCACCGCGCGCCACGACTCCCCGTGGATCGTGATGCGACCGGGATGGACCTCGTCGCCGACCTCGTCCTGGACGACCCCGAACTGACCGGTGAGCGCGCTCGACATGGGTTGGGTGAGGTCGCCGGCGGGATGGCGCAACTTCTTGAGGGCGACGGGACGCAGCAGGGCCATGGTGATCGCGGTGACCAGCAGCCACACCAGCGCCTGGACGGGGAAGGACGCGCCCCCCAGCGCCACGATGAACGCCACGCCCGCGCCCACGCCCACGAAGAGCGCGGCGAGCGCGTTGGTGTGCAGTTCGGCCAGACCACTCACCACCATGATCACCACCCAGAAGAACACGGCCATATCGCGAAGTATATGGCGGGGCCCGTCGTTCGACCCTGGCGGTAGCGGCGGACGCGCACGACTCTCGCCGGGGCCGGTGACCTTCGGCTCTGGACACCGTGGCCCGCGCAGCGACAGGGTGTGACGTGGGAGTCAACGGAAGCGTCCCCGGCGTCGTGAGGCGGCGCGTCGGCGCCGCGCGTCGGCGACCGGCGAATCAGTCGACCGGCGCCGCCCTGACGCGCGGCCCTAACGAGGTCACCGCTCTCGACGCCGAGACGGCGCTCGCGTCCCTGGGGAGCTCGCGCTCCGGTCTCGACGAGGCGGACGTGACGACGCGTCGACTCACCAGCGGACGCAACGTCCTCCCGCACCCGCGGCGCCCTTCGATCGCCCTCGAACTGGCCGCGCAGTTCACCAACATGTTCGCGGTGATGTTGATGGTGTCGGCGGGCCTCACGCTACTCACCTACTTCGCCACGTCGCCGCACAACAACGCGAACCTCGAGTTGACCCTCGGGATCCTCGCCGTCGTGATCCTGAACGCCCTGATCGGCTTCGCGCAGGAGCACTCGGCGGAGCGAACCGCAGAGGCGCTCCAGGACATGGTGCCCCACACGGCGCGGGTACTGCGCGCGGGTGAGTTGAGCGAGGTGGCGACCGAGGAGTTGGTGCCCGGGGACCTCGTCGTACTCGAGGCGGGCGACGTCGTCTCGGCCGACTGTCGCGTGGTCGAGGCGCAGGACCTCGCGATCGAGATGGCGGCCCTGACGGGCGAGAGTCAGCCGGTGGCGCGCACCGCGGAGGCGTCGGGTTCGCCCCTCACCCTGGTCGAGGCGCCCAACGTCGTGGTCATGGGCGCCACCGTCACCCACGGCACCGCGCGCGCGGTCGTCATCGCCACCGGACTGGCCACGGAGTTCGGTCGCATCTACCAACTCACCGAGAGCCAACCCAGTGAGCAGAGCCCCCTGCAGGGCCAGGTGACCAACATGGCGCGCCGGGTCGCGGTGGTGGCCCTGAGCGTCGGTATCGCGATCTTCGTGGCCCGCGTCGTCACCGGCAGTCCCGCGGCGGTGTCGTTCATCTTCGCCCTGGGCGTCATGGTCGCCCTGGTGCCCGAGGGTCTACCGGCGACGCTCTCGGTGTCACTGGCCATCGGCGTCAGGCGCATGGCCCGACGCCACGCCCTCATCCGCCGCCTCGCCGCGGTCGAGGCGCTGGGTTCGACGACGGTCATCTGCACCGACAAGACGGGTACCCTCACCAAGGCCGAGATGACGCTCGAGACGATCTACGCCTCCCGAGGGTTCCACCCGGTGAGCGGGGTGGGCTACGCCCCCGACGGCGAGGTGAGCGACGTGGCGGTCGTCGAGGAGCTGCTGCGCGTGGCGACCTTGTGCAGCGACGCCCGTCTCCACCCCCCCACGGCGACCTCGTCCTGGCGCGTGGTGGGCGACACGACCGAGGGCGCGATCGTCGTGGCGGCGCTCAAGGCCGGGATCGACCGCGCGCTCGAAGAGACGCGCGCGCCACGAGTCGGCGCCTTCCCCTTCGACCCGGACCGCAAGATCATGACCACGCTGCACCGCGACGAGCGCGGCGTGCACGCCTACGTCAAGGGCTCACCCGAGGCCGTGGGCGCCCGGTGCACTCGCGTGCGCATCGGCGGCGTCGACGTCGCCTTCGACGAGGCCGCGCGACGCGACGTCGGCGCCGCCGACGACGCCATGGCCGAGCGCGGTCTGCGAGTGCTCGCGGTCGCGCTCAAGGAGGTCGTGGCCGAGCCCGCCACCCAGGCCGAGGTGGAGGGTGACCTCACGCTGCTCGGCCTGGTGGGGATCTTCGACCCCCCACGCCCCGAGGTCCCCGACGCCGTGCGGTCCTGTAGGGCGGCCGGCATCTCGATCTACATGGTGACGGGTGACTACGGCCTGACGGCGGCGGCCATCGCGCGTCGCGTGGGCCTGATCGACGACGGTGCGCTGCGCATCGTGACCGGTGCCCAACTCGACGCCATGGGCGACGACGAGCTGAGGGCGACCTTCGCCTCCGACGAGCAGGTGATCTTCGCGCGGGTGCGGCCCGAGCACAAGATGCGCATCGTCGACACCCTCGAGGGACTCGGCGAGGTCGTGGCGGTCACCGGCGACGGCGCCAACGACGCCCCCGCCCTCAAGCGCGCGAGCGTGGGCATCGCCATGGGCGAAGGGGGCACCGACGTGGCGCGCTCCGCGGCGGTCATGGTCCTGCTCGACGACTCCTTCGCCGCCATCGTGGCCGCGGTGCAACTCGGTCGCGCCGTCTACCAGAACATCCGACGGTTCCTCATCTACGTGTTCACGAGCAACCTCGGGGAACTGGCCCCGATCCTCGTGGCCACGGTGATCGGCTTCCCCCTCGTGCCGCTCACCGCCCTGCAGGTTCTCGCCATCGACCTCGGGACCGACGTCATGCCCGCCCTCGCCCTGGGTGCCGAGCGCCCCGAGAGCGACACCATGTCGCGGCCCCCGCGGCCGCCGGGCGAACACCTCTTCTCCTGGGACGTCGTGCGGCGCATCCTGTTCCTCGGCGGCCTGCAGTCCGTCGGGGTCGTCGTCACGTTCTTCTGGCGGATCCACAGCGCACACCTGGGTTTCTCCGCGTGGGGCGACGACAACCCGATCTATCGCGAGGCGCTGACCACGACGCAGGCGAGCATCGTCGTGAGCCAGTTCTTCATCAGCTTCGCCGTGCGCTCGGACCGTGAGAGCCTGTGGCGCACCGGCCTGCTCACCAATCCCGCGTTGATCGCAGCGGGGTTGGTGAGCCTGTCCTTCATCGTCGCCGTCAGCTACCTCGGCGTCCTCCAACAGGTCTTTCACACCGCGCCGCTGAGCGTGTCGGACTGGCTGTTCATCGTCGGCTTCGGCGTCACCGTCCTGGGCGCCGACGAGGCAAGGAAGGCGTGGCATCGCCGACGGTCCCGGCGCGTGGTGAGCTTGCCGGACACCGCGGTCGCGCCATAAGGGCGGCGAAGGGGACGCGGACAACTCGAGGGGGTGCCGCACCACTTCGCGTGGATCCCCGCTCCCCCCGAGATGCCCAGAACTAGGCTGGAGAGGTGCTGTTGCCCTCGATCGAATCACCCGAAGACCTGCGCCACCTCAGTCTCGCCCAGTTGGACCAACTCAGCCAGGAGATCCGCGAGTTCATCATCGCCGCCGTCAAGAGCACCGGCGGGCACCTGGGCAGCAACCTCGGCGTGGTGGAACTCACCCTGGCCCTGCACCGGGTGTTCGATTCGCCCGCCGACGTCATCCTCTTCGACACCGGCCACCAGGCCTACGTCCACAAGCTCCTCACCGGACGGCGCTACGGCTTCAAGAACCTGCGCCAGCGTGGGGGCCTCTCGGGGTACCCGAACCGCACCGAGAGCCAACACGACTGGATCGAGTCCTCGCACGCGTCGACCGCCTTGTCCTACGCCCACGGCCTGTCGGTCGCCCTCGAGGCCAAGCACGAGCTGATCGGCCACGGCGGCAAGCGCCACGTGGTCGCCGTGGTGGGCGACGGCTCGCTCACCGGCGGCATGGCCTACGAGGCGCTGAACAACCTGGGCGTGAGCGGACAGCGGGTGGTCATCGTCCTCAACGACAACGGACGCAGTTACGCCCCCACCATCTCGCGGCTCTCCACGTCGCTCACGTCGCTGCGCCTCAATCGCACCTACCTCACGCTGCGCCAGCGGATCCGCCGACTGGTCCCGCGCCTGCCACGACTGGGCAAGGCCGCCTACATGGGCATCGACGGCTTCACGTCGGTGGTGCGTGAGATGGTCACGCCCCACACCTTCTTCGAGAACCTCGGCGTGCGCTACATCGGCCCCATCGACGGACACAACATCGAGGCGATCGAGACCACGCTGCGCAGCGCGGCCGAGTGGGACGGTCCCATCGTGGTGCACGTGCTCACCGAGAAGGGCCGTGGCTACGAGCCCGCCACCTCCGACGTGCTCAAGATGCACGACTACAAGCTCCCGCCGCGCATCGACGAGGACGAAGTGGCGCCCCTCTCCTACACCCAGGTCTTCTCCGAGGCGCTCATGGGCGAGGCCCGTCGCGACGAGCGCATCGTGGCGATCACCGCGGCCATGGCGGGACCCACCGGCCTCCTGCCCTTCCAGGAGGCCTTTCCCCGGCGCTTCTTCGACGTCGGCATCGCCGAGCAGCACGCCGTCACCGCCGCGGCCGGCATGGCGATGGGCGGCCTCAAGCCGGTGGTCGCCTTCTACTCGACCTTCTTCGCGCGCGCCTTCGACCAGGCCAATCTCGACGTCGGCCTGCTCGACCTCCCGGTCGTCTTCGTGTTCGACCGCGCCGGGATCACGGGCGACGACGGTCCCTCGCACCACGGGATCCTCGACATCGCGCTCAGCCTGGCGATCCCCAACATGACCGTGTTCGCCCCCTCGAACGCGTCGGAGATCCCGATCATGCTGAGGACCGCTCTCTCCCTGGAAGGACCCAGCGCGCTGCGCTTCCCCAAGACCCCGCCGCGCGCCCTCGACGGTGCTCACGGGGAGGGGTTACGAGCCCGGTGCCTGCAACGCGGTGACGGATCCCTGTGCGTGCTGGCCCTGGGCAAGATGGCGGCCAGTGCCTACGAGGCCCTGCGTCTGGTGTCCGACGGGCGCCGCATCACCCTCTACGACGTGCGCGTGCTTCCGCCGGACCCCGAGATGATCGACGACGCCGTGCGCCACGAGCGGGTCATCACCATCGAGGACGGCACCCGCCACGGCGGCGCCGGGACCCTCATGGTGTCGGCGGTGCGAGGACGCGCCCAGGAGATGGGACGCGACTTCCCCACGACCCGCATCCTCGGCGTCCCGCGCGCGTTCCTCGAGCAGCACCATCCCGAGGCCCTGCTGGCCGAGATCGGACTGGACCCGCAGGGGATCGCCGCGGCCGTCGAGCGCCTCCTGCGCGACGAACCCGAGTTCCCCCGGGTCATCCCCGAGTCCCCGCGCCCTCGCTACATCTGAGCGAGCGCAAGCTGCACCGTCGCCACCGCGGCGCGCACGGGCGTGGTCCCCGGCTCCTACGATTGGGCCATGGACTTCGACGTGAACAAGACCGACGAGCAGTGGCGCGCCCAACTCGCCCCGGAGCGCTACGAGGTGTTGCGCCGCGCCGCCACCGAAGCGCCCTTCTCGGGCTCACTGCTGCACGTGGACGACGACGGCGTCTTCACCTGCGCGGGCTGCGGGCAACGACTCTTCACCAGCGACCAGAAGTTCGACTCGGGTTGTGGTTGGCCGAGTTTCGACGCCTGCGAGCCGGGCAGCATCCTCGAGCGCGAGGACAACTCCTTGTGGCAGCGTCGCATCGAGATCCTGTGCTCACGCTGCGGCGGCCATCTGGGCCACGTCTTTCCCGACGGCCCGACCCCGACGGGTCTGCGCTACTGCGTGAACTCCCTCGCCATCGACTTCAGCGAGGCCCGGCCACCGCTGGATTAGACGTCGAGGAAACGTCGGATCGCGATCGCCGAGCCGACCGATCCGATGACCACCCCGACCACCAGCACGACGAGGTTGGTGCCCCAGAGCTTGGCGGTGTCGAGCGCGAACTCGTTGTGCAGGGGATACCAGGTGTGCAGCGCCCATACCGCCAGCATCGCCACGCCCGATCCCAACAGCCCCTGGATGAAGCCCTCGGTGATGTAGGGGACGCGGATGAACCAGTTGGTGGCGCCCACGAGTTTCATCACCGACACCTCGCGACGCCGGGCGAAGATCGCCATCCTGATGGTGTTGAGGATCAGGACTCCCGCCGAGAGCAGCAGCACCGTCGCCAGCGCCAGGAACACCACCTGCAGGATGCGGATCGCGCGGTTCATCTGGCGGATCTGCTGGATCGGCGCGGTCACGGTGTAGACACCGGGCTGGTGCAGGAAGGTCGAGATGACCGTCAGCGCGTCGGTCGGCACCGTGGGGGTGCAGCGAAAGGACGTCGGCATGTCGGCCACGGTGAGCGTCTGGAACTCCGCGGTGGGGATGGTGTGACGCGCCTCGTTGTAGTCCTGGAGCTGGGTGGTGAACACGCAGTTCTTCACGATGGGCAACTGGGCGAGCTGGGTCCTCACCGAGGCGATCGCCCCGGCCGAGGCCGTGGGCTGCATCCACACGGTGACCCGCGTGCCCTGCTGCCAACTGGCCGAGGCCTGCGCGGCGCTCTGCTTGAGCAGTAGCGCCGATCCCACCAGGGACAACGACACCGCCACGGTCAACACCGCGGCCACGGTCATCATCCGGTTACGCCACAGGTTGGAGAAGGTCTCCTTGAAGGCGTAGCGCAGGTAGACGCGCATCAGATGGCCAGCCCTTCCTCGACCCCGTAGACCCCGCGCACCTGGTCGCGGATCAGCTCGCCGTGATCGAGCTCGATGACGCGCCGACGCATGCGGTCCACCAGGGCCTTGTCGTGGGTGGCCATCACGACCGTGGTCCCCGTGCGATTGATCCGCTCGAGCAGCGCCATGATCGACTCGGAGTTCACCGGGTCGAGGTTCCCCGTCGGCTCGTCGGCCAGGAGGATGAGGGGACGATTGACGAACGCGCGCGCGACCGCCACGCGCTGCTGCTCACCGCCGGAGAGCTCGTGGGGCAGGTTGTCCGACTTGGTCCCCAGACCCACGAGATCGAGGATCTGGGGGACCTGGTTCTCCACCGTCGAGCGCGGTCGACCGATGACCTCCAGGGCGAAGGCGACGTTCTCGAACACCGTCTTGTTCGGCAGCAGTCGGAAATCCTGGAACACGCACCCGATGTTGCGCCGCAGGTAGGGCACGCGCCACTTGGGCAGGCTCCCGATGTCGCGGCCCGCCTCGAGGATGCGCCCCTTGTCGGGCAGCTCCTCGCGCAACAACAGACGCAGGAACGTCGTCTTGCCCGAGCCCGACGCTCCCACGAGGAAGACGAACTCCCCCTTCTCCACGTCCAGGGAGATGTTGGTGAGAGCGGGGGTCCCGTTCTTGTAGGTCTTGGAGACGTTCTCGAATCGAATCACGCCAACACCTCCTCAAAAGTTCTTGCGCCGCCGGTCTCGCCGCGCTTCGTTAACACGACATTCTACTTTGGGGCCATCACGGGGTCGAGCACACGGAGCGTGGAAACGTTGATGTCGCGAACTTCTTACGCGCGCGATCGCTGTCGGTGCAGCTCCGCTTCCATGAAGCCGTCGAGGTCGCCGTCGAGCACGGCGTCGACGTTGCCCGTCTCGAAGTCGGTGCGGTGGTCCTTGACGAGTTGGTAGGGCGCCTGGACGTAACTGCGGATCTGCGAGCCCCACGCGTTGTCCCCCCGATTGCCGCTGAGCGCGTCCATCTCGGCCTGGCGCTCGGCGCGCGCGCGCTCGGCGAGCTTGGCCGCGAGGATCTGCATCGCGCGCGCGCGGTTCTGGTGCTGGGAGCGCTCGTTCTGACAGCTCACCACGATGTTGGTGGGCAGGTGCGTGATGCGCACCGCGGAGTCGGTCTTGTTGATGTGCTGACCCCCCGCGCCCGAGGAGCGGTAGGTGTCCACGCGCAGGTCCTTCTCGTCGATCTCGACCTCGTCGTCCTCGTCGAGCAACGGGGTGACCTCGAGCGAGGCGAAACTCGTCTGGCGGCGCGCCTGGGAGTCGAAGGGGCTGATGCGCACCAGTCGGTGCACGCCGCGCTCGGCCCCGAGCCAGCCGTAGGCGAATCGACCCTTGACGATGAAGGTGGCCGAGAGCAGACCCGCTTCTTGACCCTCGGTCGCCTCGTCCACCTCGACGGCGAAGCCCCGGCGTTCCGCCCAACGGATGTACATGCGCAGCAGCATCTCGGTCCAGTCCTGCGCGTCGGTGCCGCCCGCGCCGGCGTGGAGCTCGACGATGGCGTCGTTCTCGTCGTAGGGGCCGCTGAAGAGGCTCTGCGTCTCGAGCGCGCCCAGACGCGAGCCGATGTCGGCCACGGTGTCGGCCAGCTCGTCCAGGAGCGACCAGTCGGCCTCGCCACCGGCCAACGCGTCGCGCGAGAACTCCCCCAGCACCGCCGCGTCGTCGAGGCTGGTGCGCAGTTCGTCGAAGCTCTCGAGGTCCGTCGTCAGACGTCCCAGCTCGATGGTCACCTCGCGGGCGTGGTCCTGGTCGGACCAGAGGTCGGGATCGGCCGCGGCGACGCTCAACTCCTGGTGGCGCGCGCGGCGCTCGTCGATCTTGAGGTACGAGCGCGCGGCGCTCCAACGACCCTCGAGCTCACCGAGGGTCGAGAGGGCCTCACGTAGCGCGTTCTCGGCCTTAGGGTCGGCCATGGCACTGCTTGAACTTGCGCCCCGAACCACACCAGCACGGGTCGTTGCGACCGATCTTGTCGCCCTCCTTGGGCGTGGCGCGCGCGGGGGATTCTTTGGGCGTTGCGACGTGCGCCGGCTCGGTCGCCCCCGGGGCCACGGCGTCGACGTTCGTATGGGCGCTCTCCAGCGCGGCGTCGGCCGCGGCGGCGAGGACCGCCTCCTCCTCGACGACCTGGGCCTCGACGTGGGTGATGTAGCGCACGTAGTCGTGGTTGATCGACACCAGGAGCGCCTCGAACAACTCGTAGCCCTCCTTCTGCCACGCCGTCAAGGGGTCCTGCTGGGCGACCTGGCGCAGGTAGATGCCGTCGCGCAGGTAGTCCATGTCCGAGAGGTGCTCGCGCCAGCGCTGGTCCACCACCTGGAGCATGACGTCGCGTTCGATCTCCTTGGCGGTCTCGAGTCCGTCGGGGAAGGACTCGCACTTGGACTGGTAGAGCGTGAGGGCGTCCTCGAGCACCAGCGCGACGACGTCGTCGCGCTCGCCGTACTGCGCGATCGTCTCCTCGCTCAAGGTCACGGGGTAGTACGTCATCAGCTCGTTGAGCAGCGCGCGCAGGTCCCACTCCTCGTAGAACTCACTGTCGAGCTGGCGCTCGACGACCGCGCCCAGCACCTCCTCGATCAGGGCGATGGTGGTGTCGTGGATGTCCTCGCCGTCGATGACCTGCTGGCGGCGGCCGTAGATCACCTTGCGCTGCTCGTTCATCACCTCGTCGTACTTCAAGACGTCCTTGCGGATCTCGGCGTTGCGCCCCTCGACGGTGTTCTGCGCGCGCTCGATGGCCTTGGAGACCATCTTCGCCTCGATCGGCACGTCCTCGGGCATCGTGCGACCCATCACCCACGACACGGCCCCCGTGGCGAAGAGTCGCAGCAGGTCGTCCTCGAGCGAGAGGAAGAAGCGGCTCTCGCCGGGGTCGCCCTGGCGTCCCGATCGGCCGCGCAACTGGTTGTCGATGCGCCGCGAGTCGTGGCGCTCCGAGCCGAGCACGTAGAGACCGCCGAGCGCGCGCACCTCCTCGCCCTCGGCGTCGCACATCGCCTTGAACTTCGCCTCGGCCTCGGCCACCTGGGAGGCGTAACCCTCGTCATCAGGCTTCACCCCGCGCGCGAGCACCTCGCGCACCGCGAGGCCCTCGGGGTTGCCGCCCAAGATGACGTCGACGCCGCGGCCGGCCATGTTGGTCGCCACGGTGACGGCGAACTTGCGACCGGCCTGGGCGACAATCTCGGCCTCGCGGAAGTGGTGCTTGGCGTTGAGCACCTCGTGGGCGATGCCCGCCCGGGAGAGTTCGCGCGAGATCAACTCGGACTTCTCGACCGACGCGGTGCCGAGCAGCACTGGCTGGCCCTTGGTGTTGCGCTCCCTCACCTCCTCGATGATCGCGGCGATCTTGCCCGCCTCGGTCTTGTAGATGAGGTCGGGCAGGTCCTGGCGTGAGTTGGGACGGTGCGTGGGGATGGGCACGACGGGCAGGTTGTAGGTGCTACCGAACTCCCCGGCCTCGGTCTCGGCGGTGCCGGTCATGCCCGACATCTTCTCGTAGAGGCGGAAGTAGTTCTGCAACGTGACGGTGGCCCAGGTGTGGTTCTCCTCTTGGATCCGCACCCGCTCCTTGGCCTCGACCGCCTGGTGCAGTCCGTCGGACCAGCGACGGCCGTCGAGCGTGCGCCCGGTGAACTCGTCGACGATCTTGACCACGCCCGCGTCGACCAGGTACTCCTTGTCGCGGTGGAAGAGCTCCTTGGCGCGCAGGGCCTGTCCCAACTGGTGCACGTAGTTGGTGGCGACCGCGTCGTAGAGGTTGTTGACGCCGAGCAGGCGCTCGACCTTCTCGATGCCCGCCTCGGTGGGGATGACCGTCTTCTTCTCCTCGTCGACCTCGTAGTCCTGATCACGCACGAGGGTCCGCGCGATCGAGGCGAACTGGTAGTAGAGCTTGGTGACGTCGGCGGCCGGGCCCGAGATGATGAGCGGGGTGCGGGCCTCGTCGATCAGGATCGAGTCCACCTCGTCGACGATGGCGAAGTGGTGGCCGCGCTGGACCATGTGCTCGCGCCGGCGCGCCATGTTGTCGCGCAGGTAGTCGAAGCCGAACTCGGTGTTGGTGCCGTAGGTGATGTCGCAGAGGTAGGCGTCGCGCTTCTGCTCGAAGTCGGGCAGGTCGGGGCCGACGCGACCCACGCTGAGTCCGAGCCAGCGGTGCAGCTGGCCCATCCAGTTGGCGTCGCGCGTGGCCAGGTAGTCGTTCACGGTCACGACGTGCACCCCTTGTCCCGCGAGGGCGTTGAGGTAGACCGGCAGGGTCGACACCAGGGTCTTGCCCTCACCGGTCTTCATCTCGGCGATCCAGCCGAAGTGCAGGGCCATCCCGCCCATGAGCTGCACGTCGTAGTGGCGCTGGCCCAGGACCCGGCTCGCCGCCTCGCGCACCACGGCGTAGGCCTCGATCAGGATGTCGTCGAGGGTCTCGCCCTCGGCGAGGCGTTCCTTGAAGACGTCGGTCTTGGCGCGCAGTTCGGCGTCGGTCAGACCAGCCATCTCACCGGAGAGCTCGTTGATGGGACCGACGAGCTCGGCGAGCTGCTTGGCCCGCTTCCCCTCTCCGGCCTTGAGGATCTTCTGGAACACACTCATGACCCCACAACACTACCGGTCAGGGAGAAAGTTCAAGGGGGCTGCGAGCGCTGACCTGGTCTTTGACCCCACACCCGCCTGCGACGGGTCGGACCACCCTGGCCCGTCCCGCCCCAGGACTTACTTCTAAACCGCGCCATGCTCAGCGTCTCACGACGCCTTACGTGGGTCGTTTCGCCCGCGGCTGGCATCGACTTTCAACCACAGAACCACTCGCAGCCCGTTCTCAGCCTAGGTGCTGGTGTCGAGCGCGTCGCGCGGACGCACCACGGAGACGACCAGGAGGCGCACTCCGAGCACCAGCGCC
>JAJZFO010000067.1 GCA_021805305.1 Actinomycetes bacterium
TTCGCTCACCGACCTCGACGTCGTGGAGATCAACGAGGCCTTCGCCGCGGTCGCCCTGGCGTCCCAGGATGCGCTGGGCATCGACGAGGACCGACTCAACGTCAATGGCGGGGCGATCGCGCTGGGCCACCCCATCGGCATGTCGGGCACCCGTTTGGCCCTGACGGCCCTGATGGAGCTGCGCCGTCGTGGTGGAGGGACCGCGGCCGTGGCCCTCTGCGGCGGGGGCGGACAAGGTGACGCCGCGATCCTGCGATCCCTCTAGGTCAGCCCCCGCGGGCCCTCGTCGACCTCCGGGACGAACTGGGCGACCAGCGGGTAGCGCGAGAGCCCGATGGGCTGGTCGTCGCGTAGCGCCAGGACGAACGCTCCCCCCAGCGGATAACCGCGCTCGACCAGGACGTCGGGGACCTGATGGGCGAGGCTGGCCACGAGTTCGTGCACCGTGGGATTGTGCGCGACGACCAGCAGGGACGTCGTCACCGGATCGACCGCCGCCAGGTCGATCAAGAGGTCCTCGGCGCTGACGGAGCGATGACCGTTGTAGATCAGGTCACTGAACGTCACTGACGCGACGAGACCGCTGTCCTCGAAGGCGCGAGCGTAGGTCTCGCGGGTACGACGCGCGCTCGACACGAGGGCCGTCGCCGGTCCGTACGCGCCCAGGCTGCTCGCGTCACTCGCCCACGCGCGCAGGACCTCGCACTGGCGGCGCCCACGCCCACTCAGGCGTCGGTCGAAATCGCTCTCGCCGGGCTCGGCGCGCGTCGCCTTGGCGTGTCGAACGACGATCAGGTAGCGCACGTTGCCAGTTTGGCACTCGGGAACACCTATCGCGCCGACATTGGTTTAGCGTGGTGGGATGCTCGCGTCTCTCACCTATCTTCAAGCGGTGGTCATGGGACTGGTGCAGGGCATCACCGAGCTGTTCCCCGTGTCGAGCCTCGGCCACAGCGTGCTACTGCCGGGCCTCTTAGGATGGCACAACCTGGTCTCGAGCCAGTCCCAGGCGCAGTCGTTCTTCCTGGTGTTCCTCGTCGGGTTGCACGTGGGCACCGCCGGCGGACTCATCGTCTACTACCGCCTCACCTGGTTCAAGATGTTTCGCGGCCTGGGTCGCCAGTTACACACCAGCCGTCAAGAGGGGGCGTCGACGCTATGGCGGCTCTCGGATTCGCGCATGGATCACGACTACCGCGTTCTGTTCCTCCTCGTGATCGGATCGATTCCGGTAGGTCTGGCCGGCGTGCTGCTCGATAAGCCGCTTCGCGTGCTCTTCGCCAAACCCCTCGCCGCCGCCATCTTCCTCACCCTCAACGGCGTGATCCTTCTCGTGGGCGAACGCATGCGCCAGCATCGGGGCCGCCACGCCCGCTACGAGACGATTCCGACGCTCACGGGCCGCAACGCCGTCGCCATCGGCGCGGCGCAGATACTGGGCCTGCTCGCGGGCATCTCGCGCAGTGGTGCGACGATGGTCGCGGGCCTCACACGCGGGCTCGATCACGAGGACGCGGCGAACTTCTCATTCCTCCTCGCCACCCCGGTGATCTTGATGGCGGGACTCTACAAACTGCCCTCGCTCATGGGTCACCTCGGCCAAGGGGTGCGCACCCAGACCGCGGTGGGGGCACTGTGCGCCGGGGTCGCGGCGTATCTAGCGGTACGCTTCCTCACCCGCTGGTTCACCACCAAGACGCTCAATCCCTTCGGGGTCTATTGCGTGGTGATCGGCATCGCCTGCACCATCCGATTCGCCTAAGCACGCGGTCGCATCACCACGCGCGAACCACGCGCGAGGTTGTGGTGAGGTCGCGCGGCGTTGAGGCGTCGACCCCGTCGCTCGTCGCCCGTGATCGGATCACCGGTGGTCGTGCTCGACGTTCCCACCCCTCGCCCGCAGCGAGTGGCGAGCGGGCATCACTCGTGTCATACCGCATTCACGCCCCCCGCTCGCGGACCGCGCGTCGGATCGGGGCGGGCTCATCTACAATGGCGGAGCGACGTTGTTCGCGCGAGAGGAAGGCCGATGTCGAGACGACTCCGCGATGCGCGCAGGCCACCACCCACCTCGCCACCCTGCGATGTGGATGCGTCAGCGCTCGACGGTGTTCCCACCTGCGCGAGTTCTCCGGCCTACCGCTTCTCGTGGACGATTCGAGAACTCGCGAACATCATTCGACGCAAGTCGTGAGGATCTCGACGATCGAGATCGTCACCGGTGTCGAGGTGGTGGCGAGCCATCGTCGTCTCGACTCACTCGCCGAGCACGTGTCGCCCGGTGATCGCCCGGCTCAGCGTCAAGTCGTCGGCGAACTCGAGGTCGCCCCCGACGGGCAGACCATTCGCTGGCTGTGACACCACGAGACCCGGGACCTGCAATAGCCGGTTGAGGTACATCGCCGTGGCATCTCCCTCCAGGTTGGCGTTGAAGCACAAGATGACCTCCTTCACCGGTCCGTGAAGTCGCTTCAGGAGCTCTTGGATGCGCAGGCGCTCCGGCGTCACCCCCTCCAGGGGATTGAGTACGCCGTGCAGGACGTGATATGTGCCATGAAACGCCCGCGATCTCTCCACGGCGACCACGTCGGGAGGACTCTCGACGACGCAGATCACCGTCTGATCGCGACGCGAGTCCGCGCAGATCGGACACAACCCGCCGGACTCGGCGAAGTTGCAACACTGCTCACAGAACGCCAGATTCTCCTTCATGTCCTCGAGGGAGCGACCCAGTCGTCGCACGTCCTCGGTGGGCTGGCGCATGAGCCAGAACGCGATGCGTTGGGCGGACTTGGGTCCCACGCCGGGAAAACGTCCGAGCTCGTCGACGACGGCCTGCAGCGAGGGCGGGTAGCTCACGAGATCTCCTCGGCTCCCGGGAACATCTCGGTGATGAGGTGCTCAGCGACCGATGCGACGATCGGCCCGTCGAGATCATCGACGCTCGTCTCGTCGAAGTCCGGCGCCGGCTCGGACGTCGCGATCACGCGCTGGCTCGCCCGGGTTGGCGTGGGTGCCGGCGCGTGGAGTGCGGGATCGACCACCCAACCCACCGTGAGGGGCACCCGGAACTCATGATCGAGGGCTCCCTTGAGCCCCTGGGAGATCTGGTCGGTGTTCTGACGAATCTCCTCACTCGCCACCGC
>JAJZFO010000150.1 GCA_021805305.1 Actinomycetes bacterium
GTGAACGTCCGACCGATGAGGAGTGCCGTGACCGCCGCCGCGGTCAGGGTTCCCGCCCACCACCATCGCCACGGGCGAGGCAATCGAAAGGTGAACACCGCTGCCACCGCCGCGAAGCCGTAACTGACCCCGACGTCGATCGCGGTCTCAAGGTGCGCCGAGGCGTAGTGGTGCCCGATGGCGAACCAGAGGCCCCAGGCCACGCCCAAGGTGGCGAGGACGTGTCCGGCGATGAACACCACCGCCCAGCGTCGTGTTCCGAGCCAGCGCTCCGCCGGCGCCAGGATGAGGGCGAAGAGAAGGGACCACACCAAGAACTCGTAGTTCGGCGCCCAGAACGCGCTCAGCGCGAGTGCCCGCACGGGGCTGTTGAACAGTTGGTGCAGATTGGTGCTGTGTTCCTCCAGAAGGAGGGTCACCACGCGAGCGCTCGAGCTCAACAGCACCACGGTGGTGACCGACAGGATCATCAGATAGGTGAAGGTGGCCGGAGAGGAGGTGACGTAGCCGACCACCCGCGGTCGCCATCGCTCCCACCGCTGGGCCAGACGCGTCGCGACGGGGAGTTGGCGCCGCCGGGCGACCTCGAAGAGGACGAGGATGACGAAGATCGCGACGAGTGGCACGACTGCTGACCATCCTCGCTTTCTCCGGGTGAGTCTCACGATAGGCCAAGGAGGGCACAAGGGTGGACGACGGGGCGAACGGCGAGGGTGCGATGGGTCGATCGACCCCACGCCGGCGACGAAAGTCGTCGACGTCGCCGCCCGGGTGGTCGTCGGCTCGGGGTCAACGTCGTCGCGACGAATTCGCCCGCGTTGTCCGCACGACGTCTGCGAGCCCCGGTACCGGGCTTCATCGCGGGTGCGACACCTCACCTTGTGGAGTCGTCCGGGGCGCGGTGGCGCACGACGTCGTGAGATTCGTGTCGCCTCTCTCGACCCCGACGCGGAGAGGTCGCACTCCCCACTCGCGACGCCGGCACGAGGGGCCGGCACGAGGGGCCGGTGGGACTTTGTAGCGTGGTGGGGTGAGAATTCGCCGCGCCGTGGAGACCGACCTCGAGGTCCTCGCCCAGTTCATCCGTGACCTCGCCCAGTACGAACGCGCGCTCGAGATGGCGCAGGCGACCAGCGAGCAGTTGCGCGCGAGCTTCTTCGGACCCTCACCGCGGGTCTTCTGCGATTTGATCGAGACCGACGACGGCGAGGCGGCCGGCTTCGCCGTCTGGTTCCTCAACTACTCGACGTGGACGGGCACTCACGGCATCTACCTGGAGGACCTCTTCGTGCGCCCTGAGTTCCGCGGACGCGGCTACGGCAGGTCGCTCCTGGTGCACCTCGCCGCGGAGTGCGTGCACCAGGGGTACGCGCGCCTGCAGTGGTCGGTGCTCGACTGGAACACGCCGTCGATCGACTTCTACCGGTCGCTCGGGGCGCAGGCGCAGGACGAGTGGACGGTGTATCGACTCTCCGACGGGGCGCTGGCCGACGTGGCGGCGCTCGCCTCTACGGATGGTTTGTCGCTTTCCTGATCGAGTTCTTATCCCGAGGGGGCGAGCGGAAGGGATATTTAGTGAACGATTAGTGCGACCCTGAGGTGACTTTATGTGGCACACGCAGGCTGGTGTGGTCGCGGGAACGACTCGCGGCGAGTCAGCCTAGGAGTCACAATGACGAAAAGAGCCTTTGCCCTTCGTAGCATCCTCACCAGTGGAGCGGTGGTCCTCGCGGCCGGACTGGGGACCGCCGGCGTCGCCGCCGCGGCGTCCAAACCGACACCCCCCTCCTTGACCATCAAGCTGCCCGGCGGCACGACCGGTCTTCACGGCGACGGACTTGGACGCCCCGACGCTCCCGACGCCCCCGCGCTGACCGGTGCCACCCTGACGAGCGCGGTGGCCGCGGCCAACACCGCGGTCCCGGGCGCCACCGTCGTGCGCACGATGGCCGGGCCCAACTCGACCTACGTCGTGGTGCTGAAGAAGGCCGACGGCACCTACGTCACGGTGATCGAGAACTCGTCCTTCGCGGTGACCTCGAACACCGCCGGTCTCCCCACGCCCCCGGCGGGGCCGTTCGGCGTCGGGTCACCCTTCGAGGGTCCGAACCCGGGCGACGCCCCTGGCACCGCGAACCAGTGATTCGTGGCGCGGTGCGCCGGTCCGGCTCTCTCCCCCGGCCGGGCTCGGCCCAACGCGCCCGCGTTGAAGATCGCCCCTCCTGCGCCGCGCCGCGGCGCAGGAGGGGCGACGTCGCCGCGCGTCTCGTGACCTACGAGGTGGCGGGCGCGTGCGAGATCATCCAGCGGATGCCGAAACGGTCGAGGCAGACCCCCCAGTAGGCCCCCCAGGGCATGTCGGACATCCCCTCCTTCTCCGATCCGCCCGCGGAGAGGGCGTTGAAGAACTCGTCGGCCTGCTCGCGAGTGTCCACCTCGAGGACGATGGTGGTGTTGTTGCCGATCCGGAGTTGGTGACCGGCCGAGGCGAGCATGTCGGTGCCCATGATGACGTGCCCCCCGAGGATGGGCAGCCAGACGTGCATCACGCCGCGGGCCTCCTCCTCGCTCAGGTGGGAGAGGCCGGGGTCGTCGGAGAATCGGACAGGGGGACTACCGAGCTCGGTGTGGAACACCGACGCGTAGAACGCGAAGGCCTCCTCGGTCTGGCCGGCGAAATTGAGGTACGTGCTGACGCGACCCATGGCGCCCCCCCCTGTCGTAGTCGCCACCAACCATAGCCAGGGGCAGGCCCGACCGCCACGAGTCACGTGGCGGCCCGCGAGCCGCCAAGATGGGAGCGTGAGTTCTCTTCCTCGTCACGTGATCTTCGACCTCGACGGGACCCTGGCCGATTCCTCGCAGGGCATCGTGGGGTCGTTCCGCGCCACGCTCGACGAGATCGGACTCGAGGCGGCCCCCGAGACCCTCCACCGATTGATCGGGCCGCCACTAGAGGAGTCATTCCGCATCCTCGGCGTCGAGGAGGACGCGATCGATGACGTCGTGGCGCGGTACCGCGGGCACTACGCGCGTCACGGCGTCCTCGCCGCGCATCTCTACGACGGCGTCGCCGAGTGCGTGGACGAAATGGTCGGCCGCGGCGTTCGCTTGGCCGTGGCGACCGCCGAGCGCGTCGACT
>JAJZFO010000114.1 GCA_021805305.1 Actinomycetes bacterium
GAAGTCGTAGGTGACGATCTTCTCGGCGATGGTGGCCTCCATGGCCCGGATGATGTCGTCGGCGGCGCCCTGCCAGCCGATGTGCTCGAACATCAAGACGCCCGACAGCAGCACCGACCCGGGGTTCACCTTGTCCTGGCCGGCGTACTTGGGTGCGGTGCCGTGCGTGGCCTCGAAGATGCCGTGTCCGGTGGTGTAGTTGATGTTCGCGCCCGGCGCGATGCCGATCCCGCCCACCTGGGCGGCGAGGGCGTCGGACATGTAGTCACCGTTCAGGTTGAGCGTGGCGATGACGTCGTACTCCTTGGGGCGCAACAGGACCTGCTGCAACGCGATGTCGGCGATGGCGTCCTTGACGAGGATCTTGTCGCCGGGTTGGCCACCGCAGTCGTCCCAACCGACGAAGGTGTCGGCGTACTCGTCCTTGACCAACTGGTAGCCGAGCTTCATGAAGTAGCCCTCGGTGTACTTCTGCACGTTGCCCTTGTGCACGAGGGTCACCGACTTGCGACCACGGTCCTGGGCGTACTTGAACGCCGCGCGGATCAGGCGCTCCGAGCCGAACTTGGAGATGGGCTTGACGCCGATGCCGGCGTGGTCGCGGATCTCCCAACCGAAGGTGTCGCGCAGGTACGAGCGCAACTTCTCGACCTCGGGGGTGTCCGCGGCGAGCTCCATGCCCACGTAGACGTCCTCGGTGTTCTCGCGGAAGATCACCATGTCGACCCACTCGGGGTGCAGCACCGGCGAGGGCACGCCCTGGAAGTAGCGCACCGGACGAAGACAGACGTACAGGTCCAGGATCTGACGCAGCGCCACGTTGAGCGACCGCATGCCGCCGCCGATCGGCGTGGTGAGGGGGCCCTTGATCCCGATCAGGTGGGTGCGGAAGGTCTCGACGGTCTCGTCGGGCAGCCACGAGCCGGTCTCCTTGAAGGCCTTCTCCCCCGCGAGGACCTCCTTCCAGGCGATGGACTTGCCGTGCTTGGCGGCGGCGGCGTCCATGACCAGTTGCGCGGCGGGCCAGATGTCGACCCCCGTGCCGTCACCCTCGATGAAGGGGATGATGGGATTGTCCGATACGTTCAAGACGCCAGCGGCGTTCGTTGTGATGATCTCAGCCATATCGCCCATCCTATGACGTCACCGGTGGTGGTTCCGGAGGGGCGATTAGGGTCGTCGGACCCCGTGGGGGCCGAACAGGCTCTCGTGTATCTCGCGCGTCGCGGTCGAGCGGTTCAGGGTGTAGAAGTGCAGCCCCGGCGCACCGGCGTCGAGCAACTGCGCACCGAGTTCCGTGGCCGCGCGCACGCCCTCGGCGCGCACCGCGGGCGCCCCCCCGGCGTCGTGAGCGGCCTCGAGACGCGCCAGGAGCGACGCGGGGACCGCGGCGCCCATCTGGGCCATGCGCGCCACCCCGGCCAACGTGGTGACCGGCATGATGCCCGGCAGCACCGGCTTGCTCACGCCCAATTCCGCCAATTCCGCCACCAGGGTCGTCCAGTCACTCACCTCGAACAGGAACTGGGTGATCGCGAAGTCGGCCCGGCGCAGTTTCTGGGCCAGGTGGTGCCGGTCGCTGCGCCGGTCCGGTGAACGCGGGTGCCCGAGCGGGTGCGCCGCCACGCCGACGGAGAAGTCGCCGACCTCGCGCACCAACTCCACCAGGTCGAGGGCGTAGCGGAAGTCCGAGGCCACGAGGCTCGGGTCGTCGGGGATGTCGCCGCCGAGCGCCATCACGTTGACGACCCCCGCGGCCAGGTAGTCCTCGAGGATCGTGCGCATCTCCTCGCGGGCGTGCCCGACGCAGATGAGGTGGGCCATCGACACGAGATGGCCCCCGCGCTCGATCTCGGTGACCAGGTCGAAGGTGCGCTGGCGCGATTCGCGCCCGCCGCGGTAGGTGACCGAGACGAAGGAGGGTTCGAGGGACTCGAGCTCCGTCAGGGTCGCCGAGAGCGTCGCCGACTCCTCGCTGGTCTTGGGTGGGAAGAACTCGAAGGACCGCGTCGGGCCCGCGGCGAGCAGTTGGTCGATGCGCACTGAACTAGTTGCGACCGAAGTCGTCCTCGAGACGCACGATGTCGTCTTCGCCGAAGTAGGTGCCGTGTTGGACCTCGATGAAGACCACCGGCTCGCGGCCGTGGTTCTCGCAACGATGCGCCGCCCCGATGGCGATGTCGACCGATTCCCCGGGTCCGAGTTCGAGCACCCGTCCGTCCAGGACCACGGTGGCGCGCCCCGAGACGACGAACCAGTGTTCGGCGCGGAACTGGTGGGTCTGGTAGCTCAAGCGCTTGCCCGGCGTCACGACGATGCGCTTGACCTTGTGGTCCGATGCGGCGTCGTCGAGGACCGTGTAGTTGCCCCAGGGCCGCTCGTCGAACTCTCGGCCCCGCTCGTCAGTAGTCGTCATTGCACCTTCTCCGCAGCCAGGACGGCGTTACGTAACAGCATGGCACGCGTCATCGGTCCCACTCCTCCGATGCGTGGTGTGATCCACCCCGCGACATCGGCGACCTCATCGGCGACGTCGCTCATCAACTTAGTCCCCGACCAGCTCGTACCGGCACCCACGACGGCCGCGCCGGGCTTGACCATGTCGGCCGTCACCAGACCGGCCACGCCGGCCGCCGCGACGATCACGTCCGCGCTGCGCGTCAGGACCGCCATGTCGTCGACGCCGGTGTGCACCACGGTGACCGCGGCGTTGCAGCCCGGCCGCTTCATCGCCAGGAGCAGCGAGAGTGGACGCCCGATGGTGAGTCCACGTCCGATGATGACCACGTGACGCCCCTCGACGGGCACCGCATGGGCCGCCAGCAGCTCGACGATGCCCGCGGGGGTGCAGGGCAGCGGTCCGGGGGTTCCCATCACCAGTCGGCCGAGATTCGTCGGGTGCAACCCGTCGACGTCCTTCTCGGGCTTGATGCGCAACAGCACCTGTTCCTCATTGATGCCCGCGGGAAGCGGCAACTGCACCAGGATCGAGTGGACGTTCGCGTCGTCGTTGAACCGGTCGATCACGGCGTCCACGTGGGCCTGGCTCGCGCTCGCGGGCAGTCCCTCGTGGTACGAGCGGATGCCGATCGCCTCGCAGTCGGCGTGCTTCATCGCCACGTACTTCGCACTCGGCCCG
>JAJZFO010000184.1 GCA_021805305.1 Actinomycetes bacterium
ATCCTCTGGTTCCTCGCCAAGACGACGGCCTTCGCGTTCTCCTACATCTGGTTCCGCGCGGCCCTCCCGCGTTTCCGCTACGACCAGGTGATGGAACTCGGGTGGAAGCGACTGATCCCGCTGTCGCTCGGCTGGATGCTCATCGTCGCCGGCTTCCTGGTCAAGCCCGCCGACGGCTTCGCCATGGCGGCCGTGGTGATCTTGGCGTGGACGCTGCTCAGTCGCGCGTTCGAACTCGGGGCGGATCGCGCCAGCGGGGTCGGTGCACTGATGCCCACCGTGGGCGAACGGCCGTTGCCCGGCGAGGTCATCCGCGCGGTGAGCGACGCGCGCGACGACGAGGACGAGGGGGAGTAATGGCCGGTTGGACTGACTTCTTCGGCGGTTTCAAGCTGACCCTGGCGCACCTGGGCAAGCCTCGCGTCACTAATTCCTATCCCCAGGTGAAGCGACCCAAGCAACCGCGCCAGCACGGGCGACACGTCCTCAATCGCTACGAGGACGGGATGGAGAAGTGCATCGGTTGTGAACTCTGCGCCGGCGTGTGCCCCGTCAATTGCATCTACGTACGCGGACTGGACAATCCCGCGGACCACCCGGTGTCACCGGGCGAACGCTACGGCTACGTCTACGAGATCAACTACCTGCGCTGCATCCACTGTGACCTGTGCGTCGAGGCGTGCCCCACCCAGGCCATCACCGAGTCCAAGATGTTCGAGTTCTCCTTCACCAATCGGGCCGACGCGATCTACACCAAGGCGCAGCTCCTGGTGGACGACGAAGGCTTCCCCCAGCGCCTGCCGTGGGAGGACTGGCGACCCGGTGAGGCGGCGATGACCGGGGGTTGGATGCGCGCCACGTCGCCCGCCGGCGACGCGACCTTCGAGGGCGTGACGCAGTGGAGCGGCGAACTCGGGGTGGGGGTGCGCGCGGCCGAAGCGGGACAGTCCCCCCGACGCGACGACGCGGCCACCGGTTCCAAGCAGATCCGCGAGGTCTTCTCGCGGCACCTCGAGCCCGACGACGTCCCCCTCGATCAGCGGGGCCTGCAAGGATTGCTGAAGACACTCGAGGAGCGTCGTCCGCGTCGTCGCACGAAGGGGGAGAGCTGATGTTGGCCACGACGTACGCCATCCCCGACGTCCTGGTCTTCGTGAGCGCCGCCGTCATGATCCTGGTCGGGGCCGTCGGCGTGATCGCGATGACGAACCCGGTGCACTCCGCGCTCAGTCTCATTTTGAGCCTGCTCGGGGTGGCCGTGGCGTTCCTCGAGCAGAGCGCCGACTTCTTGGCCGCGGTGGAGATCATCGTCTACGCCGGGGCCATCGTGGTGCTGTTCTTGTTCGTCATCATGTTCTTGGGCGTGGATAAGTCCAAGCACCCTCACGTGGAACCGTTGGTCGGTCAGCGCTGGTTCGCGGGCCTGGGCGTGGCGATCACCGTGGCCGGCGTGATCTACCTCATGGCCAACTCGCACTGGGTGAGTGGCGTCCTCTCGGCGTCGACGGGCGGCACGGCGCTGGCGACGGGGGCGGGCAACGTCACGCAGTTGGGCGATTCGGTCTTTACGACCTACCTCCTGGCCTTCGAGGCGACGGCCGGCCTGCTCATCATCGCGGTCGTCGGCGCGGTCCTGCTGGCGCGCCGCGAGCGCACCGCCGAGGTCGACGACGTCGACGACGACGTCGAGGAAACGGCGGCCGACGCCGGGCGGTTCGACGAGGACGTCGCGTCCCAGGAGGTGGAGTCGTGACGATCCCCGTCTCGTGGTTCTTGGTCTTGGCGGCGGTGCTGTTCGGCGTGGGGGCCTTCGGCGTCCTCACGCGGCGCAGCGCCCTGATCATGTTCATGTGCATCGAGCTCATGTTGAACGCCGTGAACCTCACGTTCGTCACCTTCGCGCGCACCATGAGCGACATCGGCGGTCAGACGACGGTCTTCTTCATCATGGTGGTCGCCGCCGCTGAGGTGACGGTCGGACTCGGCATCGTGGTGGCGGTCTTTCGCCGTCGCTCCTCGACCTCGGTCGACGAACTCTCGGAACTGCAGGGCTGATGACGCATCTCGCACCACTGATCATGATCTTGCCCCTGGCCGGATTCCTCTTCGTCTTGTTGAACGGCCGGTCCCTCGGCAACCGGTCGGTCGGCGTCATCGCGACCGGCGTGGTGGGCCTGAGTTTCCTGGCCAGTGTGCTCACGTTCGTCCAAGTGCTGCACGATCACTCGCGCGAGGTGACGGTGAACCTCTTCACGTGGATCTCGGTGGACACGCTGCACGTCCCCGCGGCCATTCTGGTCGATCCCTTGTCGATCACCATGTCGCTCTTCGTGACGGGCATCTCGACGCTGATCCACTGGTACTCGACGGCGTACATGGAGGGCGAGAAGGACTTTCGCAAGTTCTTCCTCTACCTGAACCTCTTCGTCTTCTCGATGTTGACCCTGGTCCTGGCGAACAACCTGGTGCTGACGTTCGTCGGGTGGGAGGGCGTGGGGGTGTGCTCCTACTGGCTCGTGAGCTACTACTTCGACCGCGATGCGGCCGCCTCGGCGGGCAAGAAGGCGTTCATCTACAACCGCGTCGGTGACGTGGGCCTGCTGGTGGCGATGTTCCTGCTCTTCACCCACACCCACACGCTGACGTACCTGGGCGTCTTCTCCTCCACGTCGCTGCTCTCGCCGACGGTGGCGACCCTGGTGGTGCTGGCGCTGCTCCTCGCCGCGACCGGCAAGAGCGCCCAGATCCCTCTGTTCAACTGGTTGCCCGACGCGATGGAGGGTCCGACCCCCGTCTCCGCCCTGATCCACGCCGCGACCATGGTCACCGCCGGGGTGTACCTGCTCGTGCGGATGTCGCCGGTGCTAGCGCTGTCCTCCTCGGGGCGCATGAGCATCGCCATCATCGGGGGAGTGACCGCGTTCGTCGCGGCCACCATCGCCACCGCGCAAAAGGACATCAAGAAGGTCCTGGCCTTCTCGACCGTGTCCCAGATCGGGTACATGGTCCTGGCCGTCGGCGTGGGCGCCTACGGCGCCGCGATCTTCTTGATGGTCAGTCACGCGTTCTTCAAGGCCCTCTTGTTCCTCGGGTCGGGC